>JABMMR010000035.1 GCA_013205525.1 Burkholderiales bacterium
ACTCGAAGCTTTTTGATTCTTCGCGTAACTTTTTAAACCGCCTTTTATCGCGGCCTTGAATGTCGATGAGTTCAGACAGACTGTCGATCACCTCGTCCAAAGAGCCTTGGATTTTCGAAGGCGTGATCTCCAGCGTATAGGCCGAATAGTTGGTGGCCAAGACCACCCCATTGCGGTCCATGATGACACCTCGGTTGGGCACGATAGGCACGATGGCGGTGCGGTTGCTTTCGGCTTGGGCGATGTAATCTTGGTAGCGCCACAGTTGCAAATACACCAAGCGCACAAACAGCAAACTGAAAGCGATGAACACAAAAGCCGTCGCCACAAACACCCGCCCTCGAAAACGTCGCAGGTCATATTCGACATTGCGCAGCAGGCTCATAAGGGTCGATTTTTATCTGGGTCGGGGGCTCTGCGTTGCGGGGCCAGCAACAGCACTGACACCAGTGGCCACAGCAAAGCTTGAATCAAGGGTGCCAAAAACATCGACCACCCAGGGAACAAACCCCCAGCGCCCATGCGCACCGCCAACTCAAGCAAATGCGTGGCCAAGAACACAGGCAACACTTGCAAGGCCTGCGAGGGCACATCAAACCACAAAATGCGCCTATGAATCATGGTCGCCAAAAACCCTTGCACCGTAAACGCCAAAGCATGTTGCCCCAACAAGGAGGTCTGATGCACATCGGTGAGCAGCCCCATGAAAAAGGATATGCCCACGCCCACTTTGAGCGGTTGATGCACGCCCCAAAAAACCAGCAGCAAGGCCAGCCAATCTGGGGCCCATGGCGCGTTGCCAAAAAAGGCCATGCTTTGCACCATGTCGAGCAACAATGCCGCCACCAAAGTAAACAACATAAAGGTGGGGTTGGCTGGCAATAAAAGCTGCTGGCCGCGCGGCATGATCATCGCCGCCCTCCTTTGGGCTGCACCGGCGTTTCACGCTCAACTTCAACAGATTCAATGGGCAATTTCACCGGCGCCAGCACCATCACATGGCGTGCGCCTTGCACGCGGGCCAAGGACTCGCACAAGATGCGCGCAAACACCGTGTCCGCACGGCGCTCGACCTTCACCACTTTGGCGACCGGAATACCCGGGGGATAAACGCCATCCACGCCGCTGGTGGTCAGCACATCATCGATTTCAATATCCGCATTGGTGGCCATGTAGCGCAACTCGAGCAAGGGCGCGCCACCCGACTCGCCAAAAGCCACGCCACGCGCACCTGTGCGGGTATTGAGTACAGGAATAGAGTGCTCGCGGTCGGTGACCAAGGTGATTTCGCTCACCAAGGGGTGCACCCGAGTGATTTGACCCAAGATACCTTGTTCATCCATCACGGGAGAGCCTTGCACCATGCCGCTGAGCGCGCCTTTGTCAAGCACCATTTTGCGAGTGAAGGGGTCGCCCGCTTCGTACAAAACTTCGGCCGCCACCGCAGGTGTGCCCATGCGCTGGCGCAACTCTAAGAGTTCTCGCAAATGGCGGTTTTCCAGTTCCAATTGTTCGAGTTGCAAGGTGCGAACCGACTGCGCCAGTAATTGCGCTTGAGCCGCCTGCAAGTTGTCCAACACAGCTTGCTTGCCTTCAAATACATCGCCCATGTCATGCCAAGCCACTTGTGGGCGCAAAGCCAACCATTGCACCGGGTAGATCATGAGAGAAAGCACCCAGCGCGCGGGTTGCACGATGTTGTAGCGCTGGTCGGCCAACAGCATGGCCATGGAAATGAAACTGAAAATAATCAGCTTGGTCAGCGCCGAGGTGCCTTGCTTGAAAAAAGGCGGCGGAGAACGCTCAAGCGTGCCGAGTGGCATTTATTCACTGGTGAAAATAGAACCCAACCGCTCCATGCGCTCCAAAGCCAAGCCGCAACCACGCACCACGCAGGTGAGCGGGTCTTCGGCGACCAACACGGGCAAGCCGGTTTCTTCGGCCAGCAAGCGGTCTAGGTCACGCAGCAAGGCGCCACCACCGGTGAGCATCATGCCGCGCTCGGCAATATCGGCACCCAATTCGGGAGGGGTTTGCTCCAGCGCGTTTTTCACAGCCGAGACGATGTTGTTGAGTGGGTCGGTGAGGGCTTCTAATATTTCGTTGGAAGAGATGGTGAAAGCGCGAGGCACGCCTTCGGAGAGGTTGCGGCCCTTGACTTCCATTTCACGCACTTCACTGCCTGGGAAGGCCGAGCCAATTTGCTTCTTTATGGCTTCTGCGGTGGGCTCGCCAATCAGCATGCCGTAATTGCGGCGAATGTAGTTGATGATGGCCTCGTCGAATTTGTCGCCGCCCACACGCACACTGCCCTTGTAGACCATGCCGCCCAAAGAGATAACGCCCACTTCGGTGGTACCGCCTCCAATATCGACCACCATGGAGCCACTGGCGTCGCTGACGGGCAAACCCGCGCCTATGGCCGCCGCCATGGGCTCTTCAATCAAATACACCTCGGAGGCGCCTGCACCGAGTGCGGACTCGCGGATGGCTCGACGCTCAACCTGGGTGGAGCCACAAGGCACACAAATGATGATGCGCGGGCTGGGCTTTAAGAGCGAGCGCGGATGCACCATCTTGATAAATTGTTTGAGCATTTGCTCGGTGACGGTGAAGTCGGCAATGACGCCGTCTTTCATGGGGCGGATGGCTTCGATGTTGCCTGGCACCTTGCCGAGCATGGCTTTGGCTTCGTGGCCCACCGCTTGAATGGTCTTCTTGCCTTGGGGACCACCTTCGTGACGAATGGAAACCACCGAGGGCTCATCCAGCACAATGCCACGGTCTCTGACGTAGATGAGGGTATTGGCTGTGCCCAAGTCAATGGCCAAGTCGGTGGAGAAATACCGACGAAATGCTCCAAACATCACAATCCTCTCTGGGTGTACCAGCAAAGACTGGATAATAACCGAACGACTGTGCCACTTTTGGCCACAGGTCTTGCTTTTGTTACTGACCATGTCCCTCACACCCACCGACATCCAGCGCTTGGCGCAACTCTCTCGCTTGAGCTTTGACCAGCCCGCCCGCCAGCGCTTGCTAGAGGGCTTAAACAACTTCTTCGCAATCGTCGAGCAAATGCGCCAAGTCGACACCAGCGGCGTGGTGCCCATGGCCCACCCGATTGACGCCATGCCCGATTTGGCAGCCTACGCGCCCAGCGCCTCGCAAGGCATGACTTTGCGCCTGCGCGAAGATGTGACGAGCGAGCCCAACCAACGCACGGCCAACCAACGCAGCGCGCCTGCGGTCGATCGCGGTTTGTTTTTGGTACCGAAAGTGATCGAATAAACCATGGCAGAACTTCACACTTTAGGCGTGGCGCAGCTGTCTGCGCTGCTGCACAAAAAAGAGGTAAGCGCCGAGGAATTGGCCACGCGCATGCTCGCCCGTTTGGGCGGCAACCCGCATAACGCGTTTTTAAGCGTGGACTCGGAAGTCACTTTGGCGCAAGCGCGTGCAGCCGACACGCGTATTGCAGCGGGTGAACACACGCCCTTGTTGGGCGTGCCCATCGCGCACAAAGATATTTTTGTTACCAGCGACTTTCCCACCACCGCCGGTTCGCGCATCTTGGAGGGCTACCGCTCGCCATTTAACGCCACCGTGGTGCAGCGTTTGGGCGAGGCCGGCATGGTGAATTTAGGCAAACTCAGTTGCGACGAGTTCGCCATGGGCTCGGCCAACGAAAACGTGGCCGTGCCCTCGGCCCATCCCCAAGCTGTCACCAACCCCTGGGACATCAGCTGTATTGCGGGTGGCTCGTCGGGCGGCAGCGCAGCTGCGGTGGCCGCGTGTTTGACCCCTGCCGCCACCGGCACCGACACCGGCGGCTCCATCCGCCAGCCTGCTGCGTTTTGCGGCATCACCGGCATCAAGCCCACCTACGGCCGCGCCTCACGCTACGGCATGGTGGCGTTTGCGTCCAGCCTTGACCAAGCTGGCCCCATGGCGCGCAGTGCCGAGGACTGCGCGCTGCTGCTCTCGGCCATGTGCGGCCCCGACCTAGACCGCGACTCCACCTCGCTGGATGTGAAGGCGGAAGATTTTTCGCGTCACTTAAACC
>JABMMR010000323.1 GCA_013205525.1 Burkholderiales bacterium
AAACCCATGGGCTATGTGAGCGGCCAAGCCGAAGACGGTCACACGCCCGCCATCAACCTGATTGAAGCTGGCAACCGCTGGCGCGACGACCGTGCTCTCACCCGCTTTGTGCCGCGCCAACGCATGGGCTTGGCACCCGCGGGCCGCTTGGACATCGACTCGATCGGTTTGTTGGTGTTGACCCAAGACGGGCGCGTGGCGCGCCAGTTGATTGGCGACGATTCGCAGGTGGAGAAAGAATATTTGGTGCGCGTGCAGTACGGGCGCTTGCCAGCGGGCGAAGTGCAAACCGATGTGCAAGCCTTGTTTCCCGCCGAACAACTGGCCAAGCTGTGCCATGGCTTGGCACTCGACGGCCAAGCCTTGAAGCCCGCTGTTGTTGAATGGCAAAACCCCGAACAACTGAGGTTTGTGTTGCGCGAGGGCAAAAAGCGGCAAATCCGCCGTATGTGCGAGCTGGTAGGCCTGTCCGTGGTGGGCTTGAAGCGGGTGCGCATTGGCCGTGTCTTACTGGGGCAGTTGCCAGTGGGCCAGTGGCGGTATTTGACCGCGGGTGAGGTGTTTTAGGGGGCTTGAAAAGCTTACCCCTGCCCCCTATATAAACATATGCTGCGTCAGCCAGAGTCTGGCGCTTTTTCTTGATTTCACTTCTTTCTTCACCATCCCATGAGCACCCAAAAACACGCATTCCAAGCCGAAGTCGCACAACTGCTGCATTTGGTTACCCACTCGCTGTACTCCAACAAAGAAATCTTTTTGCGCGAGCTGATCTCCAACGCCTCAGACGCTTGTGACAAACTGCGCTACGAAGCGCTGAACAACGCCGCTTTGTTTGAAGACACGCCCACGCTGGAGATTCGCGTGGCTTTTGACAAAGCCGCCAAGACCCTGACCATCAGCGACAACGGCATTGGCATGAGCGAGCAAGAGGCTATCGACCACTTGGGCACGATTGCCAAAAGCGGAACCCGCGACTTCATGAGCAAGCTCAGTGGCGACCAGCAAAGCGACGCCAAAGACCAAGGCTCTTTGATTGGCCAGTTTGGCGTGGGCTTTTACTCGGGCTTCATCGTGGCCGACAAAATTGTGGTGGAGACCCGCCGTGCTAGCGCGCCCGCTACCGAAGGCGTGCGCTGGACCAGTGGCGGCACGGGCGAGTTTGAGGTGCAAAGCATTGCCCAAGACAAGCGCGGCACGCACATCATTCTGCACCTGCGCGACGACGCTGAAGAGTACTTGAGCAACTGGAAACTCAAATCCATCATCAACAAATATTCCGACCACATCGCCTTGCCTATTTTGATGCGCAAAGAGGAATGGAAAGAAGGCGAAAACGACCAACCCGGCGAGATGGTGGTGACAGACGAATGGGAAACCATCAACAAAGCTTCGGCTCTGTGGACCCGCCCGAAAAAAGACATAACGGACGAGCAACACGCCGAGTTTTACAAAGCCATCAGCCACGATTTTGAGCCCCCGCTGGCTTGGAGCCACAACAAGGTGGAAGGCAGCACCGAATACACCCAACTGCTGTACCTGCCCAGCAAAGCGCCTTTCGATTTATGGAACCGCGATAAAAAAGGTGGCATCAAACTGTATGTGAAACGCGTATTCATCATGGACGAGGCCGAAGCCTTGCTGCCCACCTACCTGCGGTTTGTGAAGGGCGTGGTCGACTCTGCTGATTTGCCCCTGAATGTGAGCCGCGAGTTGCTGCAAGAAAGCCGCGATGTGAAAGCCATACGCGAGGGCAACACGCGCCGCGTGTTGTCTATGCTGGAGGACTTGGCCAAGCATGACGCGCCCGCCGCTGACGCCATCGAAAACGACAACGACAACGACAAAAAAGACGCGGGGAAGTTCACCCAGTTTTACGCCGATTTTGGCGCGGTATTGAAAGAAGGTTTGGGCGAAGACTTTGCCAACAAAGACAAGATCGCCAAACTGCTGCGCTTTGCGAGCAGTACCACCGACACCGTGAGCGTTGGCTTTGCCGACTACAAAGCGCGCATGAAAGAGGGCCAAGAGGCCATTTTCTATATTACCGCCGACAGCTTGGCCGCTGCCAAAAACAGCCCACAGCTGGAAGTGTTTCGCAAAAAAGGCATTGAAGTGCTGCTGATGAGCGACCGCGTGGACGAATGGGCGCTGGGCTTCTTAAATGAATTTGACGCCACACCTTTGCAAAGCGTTGCCAAGGGCGCTTTTGATTTGGGCAAGCTGCAGGACGAGGAAGAAAAGAAAGCCACCGAGGAAGCCGCCGAGACTTTCAAGCCCTTGCTGGCCAAGCTGAAAGAAGCTTTGAAAGACAAGGCCGATGATGTGCGCGTCACTTCGCGCTTGGTGGACTCACCCGCGTGTTTGGTGGTGAAAGACGACGGCATGTCGCTGCAACTGGCCCGCATGTTGAAGCAAGCCGGACAAAGCGCAGCCGAGAGCAAACCCATCTTGGAGGTGAACCCCGAGCATCCGCTGGTGAAAAAGCTCGACTCCCCAGAAGGGCAAATCCACTTCCATGATCTGGCGCACATTGTGTTTGACCAAGCTCTGTTGGCTGAGGGCGGCATGCCCGAAGACCCAGCGGCATATGTGAAGCGGGTAAATGCTTTGCTGGTTTAGGCCATCAACTCAATTTGCTCCCTCAGCGTGTCGCACTGCCCCCGCCAATAGTCGGCGGTGCCAAACCACGGAAAGTGCATGGGAAACGCCGGGTCGTCTTGGCGGCTGGCCAACCATGCGCTGTAGTGAATGATGCGCAGAGTGCGCAGGGGCTCGACCCACTGCACCTCTTGCATATTAAACGGGCGCATGCTTTCATAGCCTTCCAGCACGATAGCGAGTTTTTGGCGCCGTTCAATTTCGTCGCCATGCAACAGCATCCACAGGTCTTGTACCGCAGGGCCCATGCGGGCGTCGTCAAGGTCGACAAAATGCGGGCCGGCTTCAGGCAGGCCTTCGGGTGTCCACAAAATATTGCCCGGGTGACAGTCGCCATGCAGTCGCAGCACTTTCATTTGCGCGGGCATGCGCGCTTGCACCATCTCAAGCGCTTGCTTGCACAAGCCCAGCCACTGCTGCGCTACCTCGGGGGCCACCCACTCATTTTCCATCAGCAAATTGCGTGAGGCCTCACCGAAGGTATGCAGGTTGAGCGCGGGTCTGTGAACAAAGACACTTCGCTCTCCCACCACATGCATACGCGCCATCAAGCGGCCAATCCACATCAACACCTCGGGGTCGTCCAACTCGGGCGCTCTGCCACCACGGCAGGGACTGACACTGAACCAAAAATGCCCGTCTATGTCGTCGTGGGTGATGCGCGCTTCATGCAAACGCATGCCATTGAGGGTGAGTGGTCCCACCACCGGAATATCTTCGGCTATGAGTTCTGCGGTGAACGCATGCTCTTCGCGTATCTGTGCTTCGCTCCAACGATGGGGCCTGTAAAACTTGGCCACCACCGTGCTGTCGTCATCCAAATGCACCAAGTACACACGGTTCTCGTAAGAACTGAGCGCACTCAAGCGACCATCTACGGCCAGCCCCAATCCACTCAAGGCATCGAGCACCACCGAGGGGGTTAATGCTTGGTAGGGGTGGGCCATGCTCACACGCCCCAGACGATAGCTTGCCCCGCTTTTTCGCAGCGTTGCAGCATGTCGATGATGGGCTTGCAACGTTGGCGCAAACTGACGGCCTCGAACTTGGGCGGCGCATGGCCCTCGGCTTGGGCTTGTGCCGCCACGTGGGCCTGTTGCGCTTCTTCAACTTTCACCGCTTCTTGCAAAGCCGCAATGGCTTGCACCATGTGCTCGGGCTCGATGATGCCCTTGGGCTCTACAGGTTTACCTATCAGGCTTAAAAACTGTCGACCTTGTGGATCTAGCAGTATCAAGTCGCCGGTGGCTTTGGATTTGAATTTATAGAGCATGTTTCTATTGTGCGCCTTGTTCAGCCAGTTCTGAACACCGTTTGTCCCTTGTGTCTTAAGACGACAGCCTGGTTGTTACATTCATGGCCTATTGACAGAATTACTTCAGGCCTCAACAATATGGGCATGAACATATTGTGCATAGGCGGTGGCCCCGCCGGTTTGTATTTCGCGCTGCTGATGAAGCAGCAAAATCCCTCGCACAGCATCAGCGTGGTCGAACGCAACCGGCCTTATGACACCTTCGGCTGGGGCGTGGTGCTGAGCGACCAGACGCTGGACAACCTGCGCCAAGCGGACCCGCACACGGCACAACTGATAGGCGACGCCTTCAACCACTGGGATGA
>JABMMR010000324.1 GCA_013205525.1 Burkholderiales bacterium
CAATAGTCTTCTGGGAGTAAGCGAACAGCATGCCCGCGTAAAGTGGGGCCGACAAGGCTAATGGCCTTGCATGTTGGTAGGGGAGATTGTATGAGACATGAATAATTTTGTACTAATTTTATTGTTCTGCAAGAGTTACTGCACACGGTATAAAAATCAGAAATCTTCTCTGAAAAACATAAATAAAACTATGAAAAAAAACATCGCAAAAATGTCCTAGGTGTTTCCCCTCGCGCTCGTTTGTATTAATTGACTTTGGCTTGTTTTGATAAAACAATTCATTGTCATAAAAGAAGCAAATGGCTGTACGTGGCCAGACATTTCATTGAATTGACATTGAGTTCCTTTCAACCAACACGGGGAAGTTTATGAAATCCATTACACTAAAAGTGAAGTTGCTTGTCAGCACATTGATGCTGATCGGTGCAGCTTCTGCATCTGCCGAAGTTACCTGGAATCGTCTTTTAAATGCTCAAAATGACCCGAATAACTGGCTGATGTATCACCAGTCGTTTGACGGCTATCACCACAGCGGACTTGATCAGATCAATACCGCCAACGTCAAAAACCTAGGCGTTGCCTGGATCCACACCCCCAACGCTACCAAGCGCGGTATCCAATCATTCCCACTCGCAGTTGATGGTGTTTTGTACTACACCTCTGCCAGCGGTAAAGTTTGGGCACTTGACGGCACCAACGGCAAGCCCATTTGGAGCCACCAGGCCAAAATCGACAACGAGCGTGGCGACGGCACCTTCTACAACCCTTACAACCGCGGTATCGCTATTGCTTACGGTAAGGTTTACATGGGTACTGTGGACGGTCGCGTGATTGCGCTGGACATGAAAACCGGCAAACCCGTGTGGGACAAGATGGTCATGACAGTTGAAAAAGGTAACAAAGGCTTTACCGGCGCTCCCCTGGTCGTGAAAGACAAAGTCATCATCGGCTCTAACGGCGGTGAGTTATCAGGTTGCTGCGGCCCCATTTTTGCTGTGAATGCAGAAACCGGCGATACCGTATGGCAATTTGACACCATCGGCGGCGACCAGCGTTCGCGCGACTCTTGGGCCAATGACACTTGGAAAACAGGTGGCGGCGGCGGTTGGATGACTGGTCAGTACGACCCAAAAACCAACTCCGTGTGGTGGGGCACTGCCAATCCGGCACCTGACTATGACTACGCAGGTTCAAAATGGAAAACTGAGGGCGCGCGTCCCGGTGACAACCTGTACACCTCATCTGTCATCGTGCTCGATCCCGATACAGGCAAGCTGAAGTCATACTTCCAGGAAATGCCTCACGACGGATGGGATTTCGACAGTGCTGTGGGTGAGTTCATGCGCATCACCAAGGGTGGCAAAGACTACATGATTCACCCCAACAAGGGTGGCATCATTTTTGCCTACGATGCTGCTAATATCGGCGGCGGAAACAAATTGAATGTTGAGAACGCTTACATGATTGGCGAGACTTTCAACTACATTAAAGGCGTTTCCAACAAAGGTGAGCTGCAAGGTCGCGTTGACTTCACAGAAGGCAAATTTCCCAATGTGTGTCCCGCCATTGACGGTGCCATCAGCTGGAATGCCGGCAGCTACAGCCCGAAAACAGGCTTGCTGTACAAAGCGACTCAGGAATGGTGTTTCGACCTTGAAGTGGTCAAGGCTGATCGTCCTAAGGACTTCTCGGGCCAAAACTACTTCGGCGCTTCCTGGACTGCTACTCACCCGAAAGGCAAGCAGGCTTATGGCACCATCCAGGCCCGTGACCCTATCACTGGTAAAAGCACATGGCGCGTAGAGTACAAGTACCCCGTGCTTGCCTCTTTGCTGTCCACCAAAGGCGATGTGTTGTTCGTCCCCGGTGCTGACGGTATGTTCCAAGCGCTTGATGCCAAAACAGGTAAAGAACTGTGGAGCAATAACAATGGCTTGGGTCACCACGGTGGCGTTATCACCTACTCCGCCAAGGGCAAGCAGTATGTTGCTGTTGTGACCGGTTGGGGCAGCCACGTTGCCGGTAACTACGGTCCCTTGTTCGGTGCACCGTTCACTGAAATGGCGACTGATAACGGTCAGTTGATCGTCTTCTCTTTAAAATAATTGAGTTGATCTGAACAAAAGCGGGAAGTGAAAACTTCCCGTTTTTTTCGTTTTCGCTCGTATCAAAACTCTTTGAATATGTGTACTTGATGAAAGACCGTATCAACTATGGAGAAAGCATGTTTCACCGTTTATTTGGATTAAAATTTTTTGCGGCTACAGCACTTATTGCATCGTTCGCCATCCCGGTTTTGGCAAAGGAATCCGAGGAAGCTGAGCAGCAAGATGCTAAAAAGCTTTTCGCCAACAGTTGCAGTTGGTGCCATGGAAACTTTGGCATGAAAGCGGGTAAGGGCGGTCCGAAATTGGCAGGTATCACTCAAGACGAAGAAGCTATTTACAACACCCTTATCAAAGGGCAAGGAGCTATGCCGAGTTTCAAAAATACTTTGAAACCTGAGCAAATCAGATTGCTGGCACGCTATATCAAGTCACTGCCCAACGAATAAATCTTTCCAACTGTTCTTAAATCATGTAACTGCAATTCTGCAGGTTGCAGTCAGCTTCATGCTTCAATTCGATTTGGTGAACACCAGTTTGGCACCGGCCCCGTCAAATTTACCGCCGCCATCCAGTGTCTTGCCATCAGGCTTTATTTTGAGTTGGATTTGAAAAGCAGCGCTGTACTTACTCGGGACCGAGAAACTGATCGAGCCTGAGTCTATGGTCAGTTTGCTCAAGGTAATTTCATCTTCACCGAATTCATCCAAATTGGTGAAACTGATGTGTGAACTGCCGCCCTCATTGAAGTGCAGGTGGGCCTTGCCACTGCTCATACCTATGTACCACACGCCTGACCACTGACCTTGCAACGCGGCAGCATCTGCGGCCAAGGCACAGACTGAATAAAAACCAAGGCACAGCATCAAAAAGTATTTTTTTAACATGGCAAGGGCTACTCCTGTAGGTGAAATAAGCACGCCGATCAGCCGGCACGAGGGTTATTTGCAATTTTTAAGGTTCACAGTAACGCCATTGCCAAACACTGCTGCGCTCGCGTTGCGCCATGAGTTACACCTGTTTTATAAAGTGTTCAACGAGCATAGTGCCTGGCACAGGAAAAGTCAAAAAGTGTGTAGTAGGTGTGTAGTGTTATTCAGGGCAAGATGCAAAAACTTAAATTTCGCTAAGTGCTTGTTATATGGTAAAAACTGGTGGCGCTTCACGGATTCGAACCGCGGACCTGTGGATTATGATTCCATCGCTCTAACCGACTGAGCTAAAGCGCCGAGCCGCAAATTATAGCGAGACTGGGGTGCGGGTCGGGGGTGGTGGTTTTGAGTGTTTGAGACCGAGAAATTTTCAAGTGACATAGCAAGAG
>JABMMR010000325.1 GCA_013205525.1 Burkholderiales bacterium
ACCGCCAACCCAGCAGCGGAACGCGTTTTTTGCTGGAATGTTTTTTGAAAAAAGCCCATATAGACAACACGCAAATTGCGGGCTACGAGCAAGCCGAGTTCACCCATGCGGCGGTGGCGGCTTTTGTGGCCAGTGGCATGGCCGATGTGGGCTTTGGCGTGGAAACCCCCGCCAGGCGCTTTAAGCTCGAGTTTTTACCGCTGGCCACCGAGCGCTATTTTTTGCTGTGCAACCAATCCGATTTGGAGCGACCCCATTTGCAGTCGGTGCTGAAAGTGCTCAACAGCGACGAGTTTCAATTTGCGGTGAACCAGCTTCCTGGCTACACCGCTGCGCACTGCGGGCAAGTGTCGACCATCCATGAAGCTTTTCCAGAATTGGCGGCGGCTAAAAAATATTGAGGTAGGCAAAAGAAAAGGGCACCCGAAGGTGCCCTTTGTTCTTACAAGCTAACTGTCCGATCAGTACACAAAAATCGGGTTAACAATGGCTTGCACCGAACCGGTTGTGCGGTGAGGGCCAACAGTAATCATGCCTTCATAAACGCCATCTTTGATAGCTTGTTGGGCCACGACATTTTCCAAGATGAAAACGCCAAACTCAGCCAACAAGATTTGGTGAACGTGGAACACTTGGCCCTCTTTCTCGAAAGGAACAACTTCCAGGCCCCAAGTGTCGGAACCTACCATAGCAACACCCAAGTTAGCCAAGTAGCGAGCGCCTTGCACGCCCAAGCCAGGGTGGGCTGCACCGTTGCGCTTGTCATCCACGCCCAGCAGTTTGTGCCAGCCGGTATAGAAAATCACCACATCGCCTTTGTTGATCTTCATATTGCCTTGGCGCTTGAGGGCAGCCTCGATTTCAGGCTGGTTGAAAGGTGTGCCCTCAGGAATGATGTCTTTGCCCATGAGTGCTGTCATGTCCAAGAGGACAGCGCGGGTGGCCACACCTGGGAAAGTTTCCATGCCGAATTTCTTCAAGCCGCTGACGCCGGTGACTTCGATGCCAGGGGTGCAGTTATAGAAAGTATTGTCAATGCCGATGTGACCCAGTCCATCGAGCTGGGTACCGATACCCACCCAAGATTGCAAAATGTCATCGTGGTAGCTGAGTTTGGTATTGCCCAAAGTTTGGCCATTTTCTTGGCCAGGCTTGACAATGGTCATGGAGTAGGTGCGGGGTGGGAAAGCAGGCGTCTTGGAGTTAGTCTCAATCGCCATGGCCATTTTCTTGCCTTGTTTGATCAGCTTGGTGGCCGCCAAAATATTGTCTTTGGTGATGTTGTTCAAAGCACCGAGTTGGTCGCCAGCACCCCACTTGGATTTGTGGCAACTTTCATACGCGAAGGCACTGCCCATGGACAAAGCACCCAAAAGGGCGCTTGCCAAGAAAGTGGCCGCAATTTTTGTGATTTTCATGAATTGACTCCGTTGATGGGCCCGTGGGTGGGTGAAATTTGCACGTCAGGTCGGGCCGCAGACCCTGATGTGCATTGAACAACAATTCGCTGAACCTCTTGTTCGCCTTGGCTGGGCGTTTGGCGTTTTTCACGCGTGAAATCGGAGTTGCACTCGCTGTCAGCAGCCAGCACTTGACCCATGCGAGGCGAGAAGCCTATGTACCAAGTGGGGTCTTGCATTTGCAGCCGCGCTTGGTTGTGGCTGATGGGTTGGCTGAATTGAACCTCAAACTCCAAATAAATGCCGCCTTGAAAGCCGCGGCCGCCATCTCGTGCGGAAAACTTGATGACTTCAAAAGGCAATGGCGCTGCGCTTTTGCCATCTTCAATGGTTAAAAAATAGTTGTAGGGTTGCATCAGCGGGCTGTTGCTGTCGGCGAAGGCTTGCAACTCATCGGGGTCGAGCACGCTGTTTTGGTTCAAATCGATGTTTTCGCGTACCTGAAGACTGCTAGGCGTGTCCATTTGCCAGCTGATGTGAAAACCGCGCAACTCACCGTTGGTCAGCAAGGGCTGAATTTGATAGGCCAAGCGCAGATGCGGATGGGCTTGTGCCAATCCAGTACAAAGCACCATCCAAGCTATAAAGTAAACAGTAAAACGAGAAATTGTCGACATGAATCAATGCATTTTTCCAATTTCTCATTGGAGTAGTTTTTAGATAGGCGGATTCAAGTACGAAGTGCAACTTTGATTAACCGTAGGAAGGAGGCTGAGGATGTTTAGCATTCAAGGCTTCCTGACCTGCAAGTCTAAGT
>JABMMR010000326.1 GCA_013205525.1 Burkholderiales bacterium
AGCCAAGTGCACCGCGAACTTGCTTCGGGCTTGTCGGCGCCGATTGGCTTCAAAAATGGCACTGACGGCAATATCAAAATCGCTACCGACGCCATTCAGGCTGCGGCGCGCGGTCACCACTTTTTATCGGTGCATAAAAACGGTCAAGTAGCGATTGTGCAAACCGAGGGCAACCCAGATTGCCATGTGATTTTGCGCGGCGGCAAAGCGCCCAATTACGACGCCGTCAGCGTAGCGGCCGCCTGCAAAGAACTGGAAGCTGCGAAGTTACCCGCCAGCCTGATGGTCGACTGCAGCCATGCCAACAGCAGTAAACAGCATCAGCGTCAGTTGGTGGTGGCTCAAGACATTGCACATCAGTTATCGGGCGGATCGCACCGCGTGTTTGGCGTGATGGTGGAGAGTCACCTCAAAGCCGGTGCACAAAAATTCACCCCTGGCAAAGACAAAGTAGAAGATCTGACCTATGGCCAAAGCATCACCGATGCTTGCTTGTCCTGGGATGACTCCCTGGAAACGCTCAAGGTGTTGGACGAGGGAATCAAGGCGCGGCGTCAATCGAAAAAATAAGTGCTTTGACGGCTCAGTTGTCAGTTTTTCAAGGCCAGCAGCAACTTGTCATGCACCCCGCCAAAGCCGCCATTGCTCATGCACAGCACATGGTCGCCGGGGCGGGCGGCGGCCTTGACCTGCGCTACCAAGCTGTCGATGTCGCCAGCCGTGTGCGCTGTGTTGCCCATAGCGGCCAAAGCCTGGGCGGCGTCCCAGTCCAAGCCGGCGGTGTGGCAAAAAATCAAGTTGGCTTGTTCCAAACTCCATGGCAGTTGCGACTTCATCTCGCCGAGTTTCATGGTGTTGCTGCGCGGCTCAAACACCGCCAAGATGCGTGCTGTGCCCACTTGGCGACGCAAGCCGTCTAAAGTGGTGCGAATAGCTGTCGGATGATGCGCAAAATCATCGTAAACGGTGATGGCTTGCGCCCCCGTGCCCACTGTGCCGCGTACTTCCATGCGCCGGCGCACATTCTCAAAAGAGGACAAAGCTTGGCAAGCATGCGCCACCGCCATGCCCACATGGTCAGCAGCGATGACGGCGGCCAAGGCGTTCATTTGGTTGTGCACACCGCCCAAAGCCCATCGCACCCGGCCTTTCACCGCGCCATGGTGCAAGACCTCAAAATCTGAAGGCTCGCCATGCAACTGCCATGCGGCATGGGGCGAAGCGCCAAAAAGCGCCACTTCGCTCCAGTGGCCCATGGCCAGAACTCTTTGTAAGCTGTCTTGCTCGACATTCACCACCAAACGACCGCTGGCAGGCACGGTGCGTACCAAGTGGTGAAACTGGCGCTCAATCGAGGCCAAGTTGGGGAAGATGTCGGCGTGGTCAAACTCCAAGTTGTTCAAGACGGCGGTACGGGGTCGGTAGTGCACAAACTTGCTGCGCTTGTCAAAAAAAGCGGTGTCGTATTCGTCGGCCTCAATCACAAACAGCGGGCGGCTTTGCCCTTGGGCCAAAGCGCCTAAGCGGGCTGACACGCCAAAGTTGAGGGGCACGCCGCCAATCAAAAAACCGGGCGTGAGGCCAGCGTGTGCTAGCACCCAACTGAGCATGGCGGTGGTGGTGGTTTTGCCGTGGGTGCCGGCGATGGCCAGCACATGGCGGGGTTGCGCTGGCGCATGCAGCACATGGTCGCTCAGCCACTGCGGACCGCTGGTGTAGGGCAGAGCGGCCTCCAAAATCGCTTCCATCAGCGGGTAGCGGGGTGTCCCATCGGGCAAGCGGGCGCGAGAGACTACATTGCCGACCACGAACATGTCTGGCTTCAAGGCCAGTTGATCGGCGCCGTAGCCCTCAATCAGTTCAATCCCCAAAGCGCGCAGTTGGTTGCTCATGGGAGGGTAGACGCCTGTGTCGCAGCCGGTGACGCGGTGACCAGTTTCTCGGGCCAAGGCGGCCAAGCCGCCCATAAAGGTGCCGCAAATACCTAATATATGAATATGCATAAGCGGCATTGTAAAAGTGTGTGCGGCACAATGACTCACCATGCGCAACACAAGCCAAGACGAAATCGCTGCCACTGCCGCTCGCCTGATTGTTGAAGAAGGCTTGGAGTACGGGCCTGCCAAACGCCGCG
>JABMMR010000327.1 GCA_013205525.1 Burkholderiales bacterium
CGAATGCCCATAAAGACCAATTCTTGGCCATTGTGAGCCACGAAATGCGCACACCGCTTAACGCGGTGATGGGCTATCTGAGTTTGATGAGTACCGACCAACGCATGACCTCGGACTTGCAAGAGTTTGTCTCGGGTGCACAAAACTCAGCCGCCCATTTGCTCACCGTCATCAATGACTTGCTGGACTACTCGCAAATCCAAAACGGCAAGATCACACTCAACCCTCAGGTGTTCAATTTGCACACCATGCTGCAAAAAACCCAGGCCACACTCAGTCCCCGTGCGGCCGACTTGGGCTTGAGCTATCAACTTTTCATTGAAGACTCAGTGCCTGTGTGGGTCAAAGCCGATCAACATCGTTTGACCCAAATTTTGATCAACCTGCTTGGCAATGCGCTTAAGTTCACCGACAAAGGCCATGTACATACCTATGTGAGCTTCGCTGCCCACGACTCATTAGGCAAGCAAGGTATTTTGCGTGTGTGTGTGGAAGACACCGGCCCAGGTATTGATGCGGCCCAACAAATCCGCATTTTCGAGCCTTTTGTTCAACTCGCCCATGCCAACAGTCGATCGGCACGCGATGCCCTGCGCGGCAATGGCTTGGGTTTGAGCATCACCAACACCTTGGTGCAAAGCCATGGTGGGCGCATTGAATTGCAAAGCACCGTGGGCAAGGGCTCTTCCTTTATTATGAAAGTTCCCCTGTTGCTGGCACCCGCAACGCCTAAAACCGATCCGGTTTTAGAGCGCATCGATAGCCGTGTTGTCCACCTGCTGATCGTGGACGACCATGCGGTCAATCGCTTGGTGGCCAAAGCCACTATTTTGCGGGCACTGCCCAATGCGGTGATCGATGAAGCCGAAGATGGCACCAGCGGACTGGCCCAAATGAGCAAAACCCTTTACGAGTTGGTGTTGCTGGACTTGGTCATGCCCGACATGGACGGCGTTGAAGTGATGCGCCGTGTTCGCAACAATTTAGCGGCTCCCTTCAACCAAGTGCAAGTCATCGCGCTGACGGCCAACGTGGCCAGTGAAGCCCTGAAAGCCTGCCATGATGTCGGTATCAATGAAGTGATGCCCAAACCCTTTGACCGACACTCGTTGATCAACCGCATCTTTCATTACTGCCTACCCGAAGATAAGCCTGCCTCCTCATGATCCCTCTGCTTGAAGAAGTGCGTCGCCGACGTACTTTTGCCATCATTTCTCACCCCGACGCGGGCAAAACCACCCTCACCGAAAAGCTGTTGCTGTTCTCTGGGGCGATTCAAATTGCGGGTTCTGTCAAAGCACGTAAAGCCTCTCGCCACGCCACCTCCGACTGGATGGAGATTGAAAAGCAACGCGGTATTTCCGTGGCTTCTTCGGTGATGCAAATGCTTTACCGCGAGCATGTCATCAACCTGCTTGACACCCCAGGTCACAAAGACTTTTCCGAAGACACCTACCGTGTGCTCACCGCCGTTGACTCGGCCTTGATGGTGATTGACGCGGCCAATGGTGTGGAAGCGCAAACCCGTCGCTTGATTGAAGTGTGCCGACAACGCGACACGCCCATCATCACCTTTGTCAACAAAATGGACCGCGAGGTGCGCGACCCTCTGGACATTTTGGACGAAGTGGAGCGCGAACTGGGCATGCCCTGCGTACCTATGACCTGGCCGGTGGGCCAAGGCAAATCGTTTGGCGGCATCATCAATTTACGCACCCAAGCCATGACGGTATTCGAGTCGGGCAGCGAACGCTTGCCGCAAGACTTTGAAGCCATTCCTTTGTCAGAGCAAACCAAATTGGCCGAACGCTTTGGCCTTGAGTGGCAAACCGCCATGGACAGCATGGAGTTGGCTACTGGCGCTTCGCCCACGTTTGACCGTGAAGCGTTTTTGGCCGGCAAACAAACCCCCGTGTTTTTCGGCTCAGGCGTGAACAACTTTGGTGTGATGGAAGTGCTGGACGCCTTAGTAGATTTAGCACCCTCGCCCGGACCCCGCATGAGCCATTTGCTGGTGAACAAGCAAGCCGTCGACAAAACCGTGCAACCCGAAGACGCCGGTTTTTCGGGCGTGGTGTTCAAGGTGCAAGCCAATATGGACGCCAACCACCGTGACCGTATCGCGTTTGTGCGCGTGGCCTCAGGCCGTTACGCGCCGGGCATGAAACTTAAAGTTCAGCGCAGCAGCAAAGAACTGCGTCCCACCTCGGTGGTCACCTTTCTCAGCCAACGCCGCGAAGCGGTGGAGGAGGCCTATGCGGGCGACATCATTGGTTTCACCACCCATGGTGGCGTGCAATTGGGCGACACCCTCACCGACGGCGCGGCTTTGCAATTCACTGGTCTGCCTTTTTTCGCCCCCGAGATGTTCATGACCGTGATCTTGAAAAATCCGCTGCGCACCAAGCAGCTACAAACCGGCTTGGAGCAATTGGGTGAAGAGGGCGCGATTCAAGTGTTCAAGCCAGAGATGGGTGGCGCCATGCTCTTGGGCGCGATTGGTCAGTTGCAGTTTGAAGTGGTGCAGCACCGATTGCGCGGCGAATACGACTGCGATGTGCGCTTGGAGAACAGCAGTTACACCGGTGCGCGTTGGATCAGCGCCGACACACCGGCAGAACTCAAAGAATTCATTAACGCCTACCCGCAACGCATGGCCACCGATGCAGCGCATTCGCTGGCGTATTTATGCACGTCTCCCTACGACGTGCGCTTGGCGCAAGAGCGTTTTCCCAAAATCCACTTTCATCCGCTGCGCGAGCATGCGGGTTTGGCGCTGGGCTCTGCGGGCTGAACGCTTGTCGTTCTTGTGAGCGTATTCACCTTTCAGCTGCCAAGCACACCACGGCGGCTCGTTCTCCTCTCGCTGTCACTTTGTGACAATGCTCGCGTCAAGCCGACCGCCATATTGTGCTGAGGTTGATAGATTCTCGAAAGTCATTTCACTGAGACCGACACGCTGTGCTCGGACGTGTAGCGAACATTGTCACGAAGTGGCAGTGAGCGACGGACGAGGACGGCGGGGCGGTTGAACGGGGTTTCTTCGTAAAAATGCCCGCGTCAAGCCGACCGCCATATTGTGCTTAGGTTGATAGGTTCTCGAAAGTCATTTCACTGAGACCGACACGCTGTGCTCGGACGTGTAGCGAACATTGTCACGAAGTGGCAGTGAGCGACGAACGAGGATGGCGGGGCGTTTGAACGGGGTTACTTCGAAACGCTCGAAATGACAAGAAGGGTCAAGCTCTGGCCAGCACCGGTGCCAAAGCCACGCCCGTGTGCGTACCCAGCTTCACCAAGCCCTCGGGGGTGGTCGCGCCCACCACCCTACCGCCGCCATCGCCGCCTTCGGGGCCGAGGTCTATCACCCAATCAGCTTCGGCGATGACGTCCAAATCGTGTTCAATGACGATGACGCTGTGACCACCATCGACCAAGCGGTGCAGCACACGGATGAGCTTATCGACATCGGCCATGTGCAAGCCCACGGTGGGCTCGTCCAATACATACAAGGTGTGCGGTGTTTTTTGTCCGCGTCGCGCTAGCTCGTCTTTCACCTTAGAAAGTTCTGTCACCAACTTGATGCGTTGCGCTTCACCGCCACTGAGTGTGGGCGAGGGTTGTCCTAATGTGAGGTAACCCAAACCCACGTCTTTCAATAATTGCAAGGGGTGGCTGATAAGAGGCATGGCTGCAAAGAAGTCCACCGCTTCATCAACCTCCATTTGCAAGACCTCGCCAATGCTTTTGCCACGCCAGCGCACCGACAAAGTTTCGGGGTTGAAACGAGCGCCCTTACACACTTCACACAACACTTTCACGTCGGGCAAAAAGCTCATCTCGATGGTTCGCAGGCCTTGGCCTTCGCAGCCCGGGCAACGACCTTCACCGGTGTTGAAGCTAAAGCGCCCAGGCCCGTAGCCCCGCGCCTTGGCTTCCAAGGTTTCGGCAAACAGTTTGCGTATGGTGTCCCAAAAGCCAATGTAGGTGGCTGGACAACTGCGCGGGGTTTTGCCAATCGGCGTTTGGTCTACTTCCAGCACACGCTCAATGCTTTCATAACCCGCTAAGCCCACACAGCCTTGCCATAGCGGCAACATGCCGGCATCATGGGCTTTGCGTCCTGCTTGGGTCGAGCGCAAGCGGACCACCGTCTGCACATTGGCCAGCAACACATCACGTGCCAAAGTGGATTTTCCCGAACCGCTGACGCCCGTCACGGCCACCAAGCGATTCAAAGGAAACGATGCAGACAGTGTTCCAAGGTTGTGCAAATCTGCACCCATCACTTGCAGACTGTCGGTTTTGCTTTTGCTGCGTTGGTCAAGAGTGACGTTGCGCCTTGCTTGCAAAGGATGCTGCATGGCGTGGCGCAAATAGCGGCCGGTTTGTGAGTCACTTGCAGCCATCACATCACTCACTGTGCCTTGGGCCACCAAATGACCGCCGCGTTTGCCGGCGCTGGGGCCAATGTCGATGATGTGGTCGGCACGGCGAATGGTGTCTTCGTCATGTTCCACCACCACCAGCGTATTGCCTTTGTCGCTCAAGCTCTTTAAAGCGTCGAGCAAGATATGGTTGTCACGGGCATGCAAGCCAATGGTGGGCTCGTCTAACACATAGCACACACCTTGCAAATTGCTGCCCAGTTGCGCAGCGAGTCGTATGCGCTGGGCCTCGCCACCGCTGAGCGTGGGTGCGCCGCGGTCCAATGCAAGGTAGCCCAAGCCCACGCGCTCTAGAAACGCCAAGCGGCTTTCAATTTCAGGCAAAAGATCGCGGGCAATGTCAGCATCGCGGCCTTGCAAACGCAAACCCTTGACCCACGTGGACATATCGACCACGCTGCGCTGTGCCAATTCGGTGATGGCTGTACCTCCAAAATACACCGCTCGGGCCGTGGCGTTCAAGCGGGTGCCCGCACAACCCGCGCAGGCTTTGTCGCTCACCTCGTCCAACTCGGGTTCGGCAAAACTTTTTTCGCGTCCCTTGTCTTGTGCATCGGCCACCGTGTCGTCCAGGGCTTTGCGTTGCTCGCGTGACAAGGCCAAACCGGTGCCCACACACTCACCACACCAGCCGTGCTTGCTGTTGTAAGAGAACAAGCGCGGGTCTAGCTCGGCGTATGAGGTATCACACACAGGGCAGGCGCGACGGGTGGAAAAAGCTTGCAATCGGCCAATGCTTGAAGTCGATTCGCCATTCAACATCGCCTCTTTCAAGGCGCCTATGTCGCTGAGCACATGCACCCCGCCTTTGCCGTGCTCAAGTGCTGTCAGCAGTGCTTGGCGCAACACATCTTCTTGTGCAGGGTCTAGCGTGAAACTGGCGACCGGCAATTCAATGGTGTGCTCTTTGAATCTATCAAGGCGCGGAAAACCGGTGGTGGGCAAAAAGTGACCGTCCACCCGCAAATGGGTGTAGCCGCGCGGACGCGCCCAATCGGCCAGTTCGGTGTACACGCCTTTGCGGTTGATCACCAAGGGGCTGAGCAAACCGATATGCTGGCCACGGTATTCACGCATCAACAATGCGGTGAGACGCTCTGGGGTTTGCGGTTGCACCGCCGCGTTGTCGTGTATGCAATGCTGCGTACCTAGCTTCACGTACAGCAAGCGCAGAAAGTGCCATATCTCGGTGGTGGTACCCACGGTCGATTTGCGTCCGCCGCGGCTCAAACGCTGCTCAATCGCCACGGTGGGCGGTATGCCGTAAACAGCATCCACCTCGGGCCTACCCGCGGGTTGCACGATGCTGCGGGCGTAGGCGTTGAGGCTTTCTAAATAGCGACGCTGACCTTCGTTGAACAAAATATCAAACGCCAAGGTGGATTTACCCGAGCCACTCACGCCTGTCACCACATTGAACTGACCGCGTGGAATATCCACGCTCAGACTCTTCAAGTTGTGCTCTTTGGCATGAACAATGCGGATATGGTTGTTGACCTCGGGTCTAGCCACTGCTGCGTACTTGGCAACCGTCTCGTTTACCGTATGGACTTGCCCCATGCTTTGCTCATAGTCACGCAAAGCTTGACCAGTGTGCGAAGTGGGGTGTTCACGCAAGGTTTCAGGCGAGCCCTCAGCCACCAACAAGCCGCCACCTTCGCCGCCTTCAGGGCCGAGGTCGATTAACCAATCGCTGGAACGAATCACATCCAAGTTGTGCTCGATAACAATCAGAGAGTGCCCTGCTTCCAACAGTCTGCGC
>JABMMR010000328.1 GCA_013205525.1 Burkholderiales bacterium
AAACCCATGCCAAGTTGCAATAACTGTCTGCGCTGCATCATGCTGACACCTTTTGTTGAACAGGAATGAAGCGACCGCCAATTTTGCGATGCTGAATCAAAGGCAAACATTTTTGATCGTCTTGGTAAATAGACACACAATCCAGACACTGAAAACATTCAGCATAGTCGATGTCCCCGCTCTTATCAATCGCTTGGTACTCACAACGGTGCCGACAAGTTTGGCAAGGGGTACCACAGGCCGCGCGCCTAGGTATCCACGACCAACGTTGCAACACGTTCACGACGGCTAATGCGGCACCTAAGGGGCAGATGTAGCGGCAATACCCGCGGTAAACCACCACACTGAGGCCCAAACAAAACGCCGCCCAAGCCACGTAAGGCCAGTCCCGGTCGAAATACATGCTGATGGAGGTCTTGAAGGGCTCGACCTCCAAAGCCAGCTCAGCAAATGAAGGCGATGCATACAAAGACCCCACAACCACCGCCAGCACCCCATACTTGATCCATTTCAATTTGGCATCAAGAGCAGTTTTCAATCGTCGCTGACGCACACCCACAGCGTTAGCCAACAGGCTGATGAGCTCTTGCAATGCACCAAAAGGACACAACCAACCGCAAAACGTGCCCCTGCCCCACACCAACAAAGTGACCGCCACAAACAGCCACAAAATCACAGTCATGGGGTCGTTCATGAAAAAGCTTAAATCTCCGCCAGCAACCAGCGCTTCAATAGACGCGGTGATATTCACGATGCTCAATTGGCCTTGGGCATACCAGCCAATAAAACCCACGGTGAACAACAAATACACACTTCGCAACACCTTTAGGCGGGTAGATTTGGCGCTAAGGCGTTTTTGCAAAAACAGTCCAGAGCTCAGCACAATCAAACCCAGCAACAACACCGCTATGTCCCCAGACCTTTCGCGCCACACTTCAGCCCATTCATAGCTGGAGACATCGGTGTCTAACAAAGCATGCCACTGCGCCCGAATGCCGTGGTAGCTATAAGGAACATCAATAAGTCGGCTTTCCACTTGGTTGGGAAAGTTGCCAAAGCGACGGCCATATTTCAGCTGAACCTCAAAGCCTTGGGTCGGATCCAAAGGTGTGGCTGTATCGATGACATAAAAATAAGCGCCTGTTTTATCGGGGTAGCCCGGCACCTTCAAACCTTTGTCATAGGCCATGGGCCGAAGTTTGAGTTCTTTACCTGCTTGCGAAACAACAAAAGGAATGTCTTCCACCACACGCTGGCTCTCGTAATTCATTTTGTACAAAGGGCCCGTCTCGGTGACCATCAAAGCTTGCGACAAGCGCCGGTTAGCTCCCAGCAAACGCCAGCCATCGTCGTCCAGCAAATTGCGGCCAATCGAGGGCAAGCTCACCAGCGCCGCGTGAAACGTTAAAGCAACTTCATCGGGCTTGGTGGCAGCCAACTTGTCTGCGCCAGCTGCACGCGTGCCTACGAACAATTTTTCAATCTCGCCGCGGGTGATGCTCATGCTGCTGACCATGCCACGCGAGAGCAGGTCTTCCCACATTAAGGGCTTATAGCTGTCGTCCTCAGATTGGCGTTTAACCGAACTTGACGCAGAACTTCCCGCTATTTGACCCATGGCACTGGCTTCCACATGCGCCAAAGCCACCGAAGCAGCAGAGGTGACGATGGTGCGGTCAATCGCCTTGGCAGTGACGGTGCCTGCTTGCACGCCAAACAAGGCGGCATATTGATCATCACGCCGGGCAGTCGCCAAATATCCAAAAATTTCAATTCTGTGCTTAACCGTCAAGCCCTCGTATTGCTTGGTAAATGTGCTCAGCTTGGCAATACCTGCATCAGAGCGAAAAATAGGCTCGCGGTGGCTGATCAGAAGCGCTTTGATGAAGCGCCCTTCGGTGTCCATGGCCACCAATATATTGATGGGTTTGCCGCCATAGCCTCGCACCGGCTCGAAGTCGACTGACTCAAACACATAGCCTTTGTGCTCTGGTTTGGCGTCTGGCAATTCAGGGTTTTTGATAAACAAGGGGTATAGCGGCATGCCCGGCTGCATTTCACCCACAATGAAAGTATCTGCAAAGATTTTGGCTATATCTTCTTTAAGCAACTCACCTGCCGATAAGGGAAAAACAGACAGTGTGAAAAACAAACACAAAAAGTAACGAGCAAGCGGCGAGAGGAAATACATAAGTTCAAATTAAAAACAGTAAAAGAGTTATACCAGCCAAAACCTTAGTACTTACCCTTGCAACCAAGCACTAAGTCGCCATTAAACAGGCCAAGCCAGCTTGCCTATGCTAAGGTGAAAAACTTCGCTGAATTTTTGCCCAAAGGCTACCCTCATGAACTCTGCCGTACAAAACTCTACGCCCTTTGAAGAAGCCACCTACCTCAAGGTCACTTGGCGACTGATTCCCCTCTTGCTGCTGTGCTACATCGTTGCTTACCTTGACCGAGTCAATGTGGGATTTGCAAAACTGCAAATGGCCGGCGAGCTGGGTTTTTCTGATGCGGTGTATGGCCTGGGTGCGGGCATGTTCTTCATTGGCTACTTCTTTTTTGAAGTGCCCAGCAACATCATCTTGCACAGAGTGGGCGCCCGTGTGTGGATAGCCCGCATCATGGTGACATGGGGCATTGTCTCTGGCGGCATGATGTTCATTCAGACAGAAACACAGTTTTATGTCATGCGTTTTTTGCTGGGGCTGGCAGAAGCAGGTTTCTTTCCCGGCATCATCTTGTACCTCACCTACTGGTACCCCGCGCATCGCCGCGCACGTATCGTCACCATGTTCATGACGGGTATTCCACTGGCCGGTGTGATCGGCGGCCCGCTGTCGGGTTGGATCATGAAGAGTTGGGATCAGGTCAGCGGCTTGCAAGGCTGGCAGTGGATGTTTTTGCTTGAAGCCATCCCCTCAGTGTTGATCGGATTTGTGGTGTATTTTTATTTGGATGACCGCATCACCAGCGCCAAATGGTTGCAAGATGAAGAGCGCGCCATTTTGCAAAAGCGGATTGAAGAAGAAGAAAGCCAAAAAGAACATGTGCCGATGATGCAATTGTTTAAAAGCGGGCGTATGTGGACCATGAGCGCGATTTACTTCACCATGGCCATGAGTCTGTACGGCGTGAGCTTTTGGCTGCCCACCATCATCAAAGGCATGGGCGTCACAGACAACTTGGAAATTGGTTTGCTGTCGTCCCTGCCGTGGATTGCCGCAGTTTTTTCTATGCTGCTGTTTGCTCGCAGTGCAGACAAAATGCGAGAGCGGCGCTGGCATGTGGTCGTGCCCATGTTGATGGGATCAACAGGTTTGATTTTGTCGGTGCTTTTGTCTGGCAACCATTATTTGTCGTTTGCCGCCTTGGTGCTGGCATGCATGGGCATAGTCTCCGCCATTCCCTTGTTTTGGAGTCTGCCCACCGCATTTTTGGTGGGCGTGGGAGCAGCAGCAGGCATTGCGGCCATTAACTCGATTGCCAATTTGGCAGGCTTCTTGGCACCTTATTTGGTCGGGTGGTTAAAACAACTCACCTCGTCCACCGATTCGGGCATGTATTTGCTGGCTGCGGTTTTGGTCATAGGTGCAGTCATCACTTTGACGGTTCCAGCCAAACTGGTGAACCGATAAATTGGAAGTTGTAGCTGCCTAATACACCAAGCTGATGGGCACACACAACTGGTAACCCACACCCCAAACCGATTTGATGGCGGGTTCGGCATCCTCATCTTGAACGGCCTTGAATTTCTTGCGCAGCCGTGCAATCAGTTCTTCTAAAGCATGCTTGGTCATGGTGTCAGCATCGTCTTCTGGAGAAAACAAATCGCATAAAGCACCTGACTCCAAAATTTGTTCTTTGGCATGGCTTAAAGACACCAACAAAACTTTTTCGCGGTTGGTTAGGCGCAGTTTTTGCCCCTCCATTGGGCCCGTCAACAAACGATCGCGAAGGCTTAATGTCCAACTGTTTTCAGACAACTGTTTCTTCACCCGCTTGCCCAAGTTTTGCAATACCAAGACCAGCTCATCAGGTGAAATAGGCTTGGTCAAGTAAAAGTCTGCGCCGCCGTGGCTGTAGCCAGCCAATCTGTCGTTCAAGGCGACACGAGCGGTCATGATGACAATGCCTGCATTGGGTAATGCCGCACGCAGGCGTTTACACAAACTCAAACCACCCTCACCTGGCAAATTCAAATCAATAATGAACAAATCGATGGGTTCGGCTTGGGTGAGGTCATCCAAGGCAGCGGCACTGGAGACGCCCACCACGGAAAAATCGTTCGAGGTGAGGTGCAGCTCAATCTCTTGCCTCAGCAATCTGTCATCTTCAACAATGGCCACTCTTAATGAATGAGCAGGTGTAGCCTGATGGGGAGCAAGAAGATTTTTCATAGGGGTACCTTGAGGCTGAACACAACCAAATTTTGGTGTTGCGCGAAGTTGATGGTCGCATTAATTTTTTCACTGGCAGCCAACACCAACGAGAGGCCTAAGCCCATGCCGGATTGGTCTTGAACATTGTCATGACGGTAATAAGCTTGAAAAATTCTCTCAGGGTCGGGGGATTTTTCAAGCTCCACAGTATTAGAAACTTCTAAAACTACCGTGCTGTTTTGCCTGTAGGCTCGGATGAGAATGGAGTCGGTTTTCAAATGGTATTTGTAGGCGTTGCTGATTAAATTTTGAAAAATCAGGCTCAACATCAAGCGACTGGTTTGAATATTCAAGTCTTTTGCAATATCAAGTTTAAAAATAGATATGTCTTCAAAGTCGCCGATACAAACATCCACCAACTCTTCTACATCGACCG
>JABMMR010000329.1 GCA_013205525.1 Burkholderiales bacterium
CAACCGGAAGCAACAAACCCACCACCACAATGACGCCAGGCACGGCATAGCCCAGCCCTACAACTTGGGTGCTCCAACGGCGCCAAGGCGTGGGATGAACTCTTTGGCTAAAAGCCAATGACAGCGCCAAGCCCACGGCCAACACGGAAGTTAATATTCCCAAGTAAAGGCTGTTGAACGTCCATTGTGAAAACTTGTCCCAATCGATCCAAACACTTTGGCTTTGCACCCACAAAGCATGGGCCATGATCAGCAAGGGTAGGACAAAGCCCAGCAAAATCGGCATGGCGCAAAGAAAAAACGCCAAAGCCGCAGCCCAGTTGTGCAGTTGCATGGGCTGGGATTCGCTGTCCCGACCGGTACTGCGCTGGCTGGCAAAGCGCAAGCGCGCTTGCGCGCGTTGCTCGAGTCCCAACATCAGAAGCACCAGCAGCAATAAAAATGTCGCCAACTGGGCCGCCGCCACGCGGTCGTCCATCACCAGCCAAGCTTTGTAAATGCCGGTAGAAAAGGTGGTGACACCAAAATAACTGCTGACGCCGAAGTCGGCCAAGGTCTCCATCAATGCCAAAGCCGTGCCAGCCGCGATGGCGGGTCTGGCCAGGGGAAGTGCGACACGAAAAATACGCCGGTTCAAACCCGCACCAAGCAAGCGAGCTGCCTCCATCAACTGCGGTGCGCGCTCGACCAAGGCCGCACGAACCAGTAAATACACATAGGGGTAAAGCGCACAACTGAGCACCGCCGCCGCTCCCCACAGGCTGCGCACATCCGGCCACAGCGCGCCCTGCCAGCCAAAGAGTTGGCGCAAGCTGGTTTGCACAGGGCCACTGAATTGCAAAAAGTCGCTGTAGGCATAGGCCACCACATAAGCTGGCATGGCCAAGGGCAGCAAGAGGGCCCACTCTAGGGTGCGTCTGCCTGGGAAATCAAACAAGGTGACCGCAGCGGCGCTCACACTGCCCATGCTGATGACGCCAATGGCCACCCAAAAACACAGGCTTAAGCTGCTCAGCACATAACCGGGCAAGACCGTGGAGGACATGCTCAGCAAGATATCTGCAGAACTGGCGTTCCACTGCAACCACGCAGCCAAGACCATCAGCACCGGCAAGGCCAGCAGCAAGATCACCAACAACCTCAGCAGGGAAATCAAACGCATGGAGTCGTCGCGACAAGCGACCAAGCAAAAGCGTAGATTGTAGGCAGCAGGTGAGCGCTCAATTGAGATGCCTACAATCCGCAGCATGTTTCTCCAAGTCAATGCCTTGCAAGTGCATTACCCAAGCCGCTCCCCAGCAGCGGTCGACAACGTGAGCCTGCAGTTGCAAGGCGGGCAAATGGGTGTCTTGATCGGCCCCTCGGGCTGCGGCAAAACCACCTTGTTGCGCGCTGTGGCGGGTTTGGAAAAAATCAGCGCAGGTTCTATCAGCATCAACGACATCACCGTCAGCGGCGACGGTGTTCATCTGCCCCCTGAAGCGCGCCGCATAGGCATGGTGTTCCAAGACTACGCCCTGTTTCCGCATTTGAATGTGGCTCAAAACATTGCGTTTGGCTTGCACCGCTGGCCGGCTGATAAACAGCGCGCCAGAGTCAACGATGTCTTGGCCTTGGTGGGCCTAGAAAACAGCAGCCAGCGTTTTGCGCATGAACTCTCTGGCGGACAGCAGCAACGGGTGGCCTTGGCGCGGGCTTTGGCGCCACAGCCGCAACTGCTGTTGCTCGACGAGCCCTTCTCCAATTTAGATGTGGATTTGCGTGAACGCTTGGCGCATGAACTGCGCTCCATCCTCAAGCTGGCCAACACCACGGCCTTGTTTGTGACCCACGATCAGCTCGAGGCGTTTGCCTTGGGCGATGTGATTGGTGTCATGCACCAAGGCAAGCTGCAGCAATGGGATGATGCTTACCACCTCTACCACCGACCCGCCACCCGCTTTGTCGCCGAGTTCATTGGCCACGGCGTGTTTGCGCCCGCCCAGCTGCGCCGTGAAGGCGACAGTTTGGTGTTGCAAACCCCTTTGGGTGAATTGCGTGAGGATTTGGCGCACAGCGACGGCGAACAGGTCTTGGGCGACTGCGATGTTCTTTTGCGCGCCGACGACATCGTGCACGACGACGCAGCGCAGGTGAAGGCGCAAATCATTCGCAAAGCCTTTCGTGGCTCAGAATTTTTATACACGCTGCTGCTCGACAGCGGCCAAACCCTGATGGCCCATGTGCCCAGCCACCACGACCATCA
>JABMMR010000330.1 GCA_013205525.1 Burkholderiales bacterium
CCTATTTTTCCTCTGGAAAACTAGCAATGAAATGTGTCATCGACTATCTCCGATTAAATGATGATCCTCATTGACCAGTTGGGTTAGCTGTGTTGGCAGCGCCAGCCATTGATAAAGTACCGCCAAGCAAATCAACCACACGGCTACAACCAGCAGTATGCCCCAGCGATGTATGGGTTTGCCTTGGTGGGTTTGTAGCCATTCGATGGCATTTCGCCTGCATGCGTCCTTAACATCTGTGGGGATGAATTTCATCGCAAGCCAAACCATGCAGGGCAGCAAGATCAGTTCGTCAAGATAGCCAATGACTGGAATAAAGTCGGGAATAAGGTCTATGGGGCTGAGGGCGTAGGCAACGGCCAATGCGCTGATGATCTTGGCCACCATGGGCGTTTGGGGATGTCTGTAAGCAAACCAAAGCATCACCGCATCTTGCTTGGCTTGTTCAGCCCAATGTTGAAGTGAATTTCGTAGCGACATAAATATTTACTGTTTTACTTTTTACAATCATATAGTGGTGTGTATTCGCATTTCTTTCCAAATACATCCGACCATACGTAAATTTGAATGAACTACTTGTACAAAGGGAGTTGCTCATGAAGCCAGTACGTGCTTATGTCATTTTGCTGATGCTCGCATCAGTCAATTCAAGCGTCTATGCCACATGGGAAAAAGTGTCTGAAGCCAATGCCGCTGATCCCGAGATGTACATCGAAATGGAGTCCGTCAAGCAGGCTGGGCCTATGTCTATTTACCGCCAATTGAAGGTGTTAAGCCAAGGACCTGCACTGAACGTCAACCGCATGGGCTCTAAGGTTGAGCTTTATGAATATGACTGCATGAACAGCAAGCTGCGTATATTGCAGGTGTCTGGCTACAGCCAAATTTGGGCAACTGGTGAAGCAATAGATGCGCCGCCATTAAATCCAGTGATGCGGGAATGGCAAGACTTGCCTAAAAGCCAGCTAGGGCAAGCAACCCTCAATGTGCTGTGCCCCAGCGGCAAAGACGATTGATTAAAAAAAAGACCTGGCTACAACTGCCAGGCCTGTCGGGGACTTGACTTTTATTTGGCGGGTTTAAGTGCCATGATCAATTCCGCCATGATTTTTGCATTAGCGTCTGATACATGAGGTTGGGGTGGCATTATGTCCTCGCCCCATACGCCAGTGCCACCGACTTTGATTTTGGCAGCAAGTTTTTCTAACGCCGAACTGTCGCCTTGGTATTTTTCAGCCACCTCGTAAAACTGAGGTCCGTATTTGCGTTTATCGATCTGATGGCAGGCAAGGCAGTTGTTGGTCAGCATGAGTTTTGTCAGCTGTTCATTTTCCGCATAAACAGGCTTAGCACAAAACAACAATGCGGCAAACACCGACATGCCGAAATAGCGCAGAAGAAAAGAAGAATGAGAAGAAATGGATAAGTTTTTCATGATCACAATTTATAAAAAACCAAGTGCTGACAAGTCAAGCAACATGGACACACGAGAAAGCATTGTAAAAAGAAAAAACGCGCTGCACGAATGCAGCGCGTTCAAGAGGCATTATGCCAGTGACATTACTCGGGTGTTACGCGGAAAATTGCGTTACGTGCCTCATCACCCACATACAAAACACCTTCAGTTGAGTGCAAGTGACGCACGCGGCCTGCGTAGTCAGGGTATGACAATTCGATCTTCTTGGCAGACATACCGTCTTTGCTCACGTCAAGAATGTCGATACGGTTACCAACGGGGGTGCCGTGGATACCAATACCTGCATAGCCAACGGCCAAGCGACCTTCATAGTCTTTCCACTGTTTGCCAACCAGCCATGCGCTACCGCACATGCCTTGTGACAAGCCACCGTTGTTGAAGGCTGGCTTCATTGCATTGGGATAGGCTTTCAGGTCGGTCATAGACATGAATGCTGAACGCTCTTTTTGGGGCATAGCACCCATTTGGTTGGGAGAGTAGCCGCAGTAGCCATCTGGACAAGCAGGACGACCGTTTACTTCGCCACGTGGATCCCAGCCGCCATTGCCGCCATTAACCAGCTTGGTGACTTCGTCGCTGTGCCAAGGTCCGTTTTCCGAAATGTAAACATCATTACCACGGAAAGTGATGCCTTGAGGATTGCGGTGGCCGTAAGTGAAGATACGCTGGTCAAAACCTGCGGGTGGCTTGTTGCCTGCAGCACCTTTGCCATCACGGTCAACGCGCAACACTTTACCGATCAGCTTGGTGCCGTCTTGTGGGCCAGGGCCGCTGTGGTTGTCGCCAATCGTCACGTACAAGAAGCCATCAGGACCGAATCCCAAAGCGCCACCGTTGTGCGCGCCAGGGCCGCCAAACGGGTGGTTAGATTTCTTGGGCTTGTAACCCATGTCGCTGATGATTTCGGTAACGTCAGACACGCTCTTCATGTCGGCGCTGACTTTCATGCGCATCAAAATGTTGGCATAGCCACCAAACGCACGGTTATCACCTTTGGATGTGGAACGCAGGTAAACCAAACGGTTTTTGTCAAACTCAGGGTCAACTGCAACACCTAAGACACCGGCTTGACCGTCACAAAACAGGTCATTTTTAACAGCGGAAAAGCCAGTCGAACCGCCGATACCCAACAATTTGTTAATGCTTCCTGAAGC
>JABMMR010000036.1 GCA_013205525.1 Burkholderiales bacterium
CAAAGAATTCTTTGGTCAAGAGCCGCGCCGCGACGTCAACCCCGATGAGGCTGTGGCCGTGGGTGCAGCCATTCAAGGCCAAGTGTTATCAGGCGACCGTAAAGACGTGCTGTTGTTGGACGTGACTCCCTTGTCTTTGGGCATAGAAACCTTGGGCGGCGTGATGACCAAGATGATCGCTAAAAACACCACCATCCCAACCAAGTTCGCACAAACCTTCTCCACCGCCGACGACAACCAGCCCGCAGTGACCATCAAGGTGTTTCAGGGCGAACGCGAAATGGCCTCGGGCAACAAATCTTTGGGTGAATTCAATCTAGAAGGTATTCCACCTTCTGCTCGCGGGACACCGCAAATTGAAGTGTCGTTTGACATTGATGCCAACGGTATTTTGCACGTGGGTGCCAAGGACAAAGCCACCGGCAAAGAAAACAAAATCACTATCAAAGCCAATTCGGGTTTGAGCGAAGCTGAGATTCAGCAAATGGTGAAAGACGCCGAGCTCAACGCTTCCGAAGACAAGAAAAAACTGGAACTGATTCAAGCGCGTAACAACGCCGATGCCTCGGTGCACAGCGTTAAGAAAAGCTTGGTCGATCACGCCGACAAAGTAGAAGCTGGCGACAAAGAAAAAATTGAAGCCGCAGTGAAAGAAGTCGAAGAGGCTTTGAAGGGCGAGGACAAAGACCAGATCTTGGCCAAGACGGAGGCGCTGATGACGGTTGCCCAAAAATTGGGCGAGATGGTGTATGCCGATATGCAAGCGCAACAGGCAGCCGCGGCCAATGGCGCAGCTTCAGACGGAAACAAAAAACCCGACGACGATAATGTGGTCGATGCTGAAGTCAAGGAAGTGAAAAAAGGCTGAACCTTCTCCACCCATGACGCCGCGCAGAGCCTGAAGAGGCTGCGCGGCGTTGGTACATTCAACACCCTTAGATACAAACATGGCTACCAAACGCGACTTCTACGAAATATTGGGTTTACCCAAGACCGCCAGCGACGAAGAGATCAAAAAGTCTTACCGCAAACTGGCAATGAAATTTCACCCTGACCGCAACCAAGGTGACGCCACGGCAGAGGTGAAATTCAAAGAGGCCAAGGAAGCCTATGAGATGCTTTCGGACGCTGAAAAGCGTGCGGCCTACGACCAGTTTGGTCATGCAGGTGTCGACCCCAATATGCGCGGCGGTGCAGGCGGCGCTGCCGGCTTTGGAGGTTTTGGCGAGTCGTTTGGCGACATCTTTGGGGACATTTTTGGTCAAACTCGTCGCCAACAAGGCGCGGGCGGCAAACAAGTCTTCCGGGGCAACGACCTGAGCTACGCCATGGACATCACGCTGGAAGAAGCGGCGGTGGGCAAAGAGTCACAAATTCGCATCCCCAGCTTCGAAGAATGCAGCACATGTGAAGGCACGGGTGCCAAACCCGGCACCTCGGTCAAAACCTGCGCTACCTGCCAAGGCCAAGGCGTGGTGCAAATGCGCCAAGGATTTTTCAGCGTGCAACAAACCTGTCCGAATTGCCGCGGCAGCGGTAAAACCATCACCGACCACTGCACACCTTGCCACGGTCAAGGCAAAATCAAAAAACAAAAAACACTTGAAATCAAAATTCCTGCAGGCATCGACGACGGCATGCGCATTCGCAGCAGCGGCAACGGCGAGCCCGGCACCAACGGCGGCCCAAGCGGCGATTTGTTCATCGAAATCCGCTTACAAAAACACGATGTCTTTCAACGCGACGGCGACGACTTGCATTGCGCCGTGCCCATCAGTTTCACCACCGCTGCCTTGGGTGGAGAAATCGCTGTTCCCACACTCAGTGGCGAAGCGGCCATCGATTTACCCGAAGGCACGCAAACCGGCAAACAATTTCGTTTGCGCGGCAGAGGCATCAAGGGTGTGCGTTCTAGCTTTCCTGGTGACCTGTATTGCCATATCACCATCGAGACACCGGTGAAGCTATCTGAGCCTCAACGCAAGCTGCTTAAAGAGCTCGATGAGTCACTTAAAAAAGGCGGCGCTAAACACAAGCCTTCTGAAGCCGGTTGGGCTGACAAGCTGAAAAACTTGTTCAGCTAAGGGCGGCAGTCCTCAAAGCTTGACTTGCCACGCTGCCAGCACTGGCCAGCGTCTTTGCGTGAAGGGTGAGGTGTAGCGTAGCGATCGATGCGCGCCACATGGATACGCGCTTGTTGAACGCCTGTGCTGTCTACGTCTAACTGCAAAGCCCAGCCGGTGGTGTTTTCCAGACTGCTGTAGCCATCAAACACAAAGTTTCCCAAGCTGTAAACAATCGGGCGGCCTTTATAAAACTCGGTGTTTTGGGTCACATGCGGATGAGAGCCCACCACCGCGTCCGCGCCCGCATCGATCATGAGCCTGGCCAGGCTTTGCTGACGCGTGGTGGCATAAGGCTCATCTTCAACACCCCAGTGCATGAAAGGAATCACCACATCGGCATGGTGCACTTCACGCGCAGCTTTGATGTCGGCTGCCACTTGCTCGTCATCGCTCCAAGCCGAGCCAGGACGATCCACATCGGCCTCAAAACTGCGAGGGAAAAATTCGTTATAGCCCAATACGGCAATGGTGATTCCCTTGCGCTTAAAAAGCAAGGGTTGATGGGCTTGCTGCAAATCTTGCCCGCCGCCAAAAAAAGGCATCTTGGCTTGGGTCAAAAAACCAAGCATTTGGGCAAATGCAGCATGGCCGAAATCGCCCGTGTGGTTGTTCGCCAAAGAGACCGCATCAAAATGTTTCTTCAATAACTTCAGCACGCGAGGGTGGGCTCTGAAAGTAAAGGGTTTGTCCTCGGCTGCGCCCATGGTGGAGATAACGCATTCCAAGTTGCCAATGCGTATATCGCTCTTATTCAAAATAGATGCAAACGGTTTAAAAGGATTGTGTCCCTGCTTGATGCGCTGACCAGGGAAATCGGCCAACATCAAATCGCCCACAAACACCATGGACACATGGGCGGACTGGGCAAAAGCGTTGCCCCTACATACGGCTACAACAATCAAGGCCATCAAGGCTGCTGTTCTGAGAACCTGACTCATGGTGCACCCCGCAGACTGCAGTCATAAGTTAGCTCTCGACCCAAATTGGGAGAGTACAACTGCTGTCTGCCGGTCAAGGTTTGGTTGAAAACAAATGGCGGTAAATAAGTGGCTTGCTGAAGAATCAGGGCTTGCGGGGCAATCCGATAAGAGACGGTAATTTTGATGTGCTCTATGTGCCCAAGGCTTTGGCTGACGACCGCTTTGAAACGGAAACGCTCTAAGTCTGTGGGCTTGACGGTATAGGGACTGACGGTGGGCAAAAAGACCAATTGATGGTCTTCGCCACCAGCAAAGAGTTGACACTGCAAATGAACTGGCTGGGTTGTAGCAAAGCTGGTGCAAAACGAAAAAGCCAAGCCAGCCGCCATGTACAACTTCGGGCACCCGCAAGAGTTTCTTGGCGTCGACAAGGGCATCATGCCAAGGCCGAAGTTGCAATCTCTTTCATGCGCATTTGCACATGCGCCATCGATTCTTGAATTTGGTCTATCAAGATCAGGCAAACATCGCCTGCTTGCAAATTGTCAAGGGCTCTGTCAATCGCTTTGAATTCACCATAAACATCTTCGATGTTTTGAACCCGGGTCGCACCTTGCAAGCCTTGGCGCAACAAAGCAATCACCTCACCATCTGAGCGGCCGCGCTGGCAAGCATCTTCAAAAAGAATCACATCATCGAAAGTGTGACCTACACCACGGGTGAGTGCGCGCAAATCTTCGTCGCGCCTGTCTCCGGTGCCACAAATAACCAAGCTGCGACGACGGGCAGGAAAAATTTGCACAGCATCAACAATGGCTTTGACTGCGTCCGCATTGTGTCCAAAGTCAACAATGACTTTGGCTTGTTTGTAATCAAACACATTGAAACGGCCAGGCACATTGGTGGCATCGCTGACAAAGTGGGTTAAGGCTTGACACATACCTTCCCAAGACAGCTTTAAAGCCCAACCCGCAGCAATAGCAGCCATCACATTGGCCACCTGAAACCGCAAAGCGCCGTTGTGGGTAATGGGGATGTTCAACAAGGGCAAGCGCATATGGAATTTACCTTCGGCCGCGATGATGTGACCCTCTTCCACAAAAAGAACACGCTTGCCTTGCGCACGGTGGGTGGCCAAGGCAGGTGTTTTGGGGTCATACGCGAAAAAGGTCACGGCGCTGGGGCATTTGGCAGCCATGGCGACCACCAAAGGATCTTCGGCATTGAGAACCGCCATACCCGCGGGGTCGACATTGCGCACAATAACGCGCTTTAACACCGCCAAATCTTCGACGGTAGAGATGTAGTTCAAACCCAGGTGGTCGCCACTGCCGATATTGGTCACCACCGCAACCTGGCAACGGTCAAACGCCAAGCCTTCGCGCAGCATGCCACCACGTGCGGTTTCAAGCACAGCGGCATCGACATTGGGGTGCATCAGCACGCGAAGCGCACTTTGCGGTCCTGCGCAGTCGCCAGAATCAAATTGGTAGCCATTGGCATAGACGCCATCGGTATTGGCAATGCCCATGCGCAGACCGCTGGAGGCAAGCAAATGCGCAATCAATCGAACGGTGGTGGTTTTACCGTTGGTACCGGTTACCGCCACCACAGGAATACGCCCGTTTTCTCCCTCAGGGAACATTTGCGCAATGACGGCCTTGCCCACATCGCGTCCTTTGCCAAATGAGGGGCTGAGATGCATGCGTAAACCCGGTGCAGCATTAACTTCAATGATGCCGCCGTTTTGTTCCTCTAAGGGTCGCAAAATAGTTTCACACACAATATCGACGCCGCATATGTCCAAGCCGACCATTTGCGCGGCCAAGACCGCACTGGCGGCGACTTCTGGATGCACGTCATCGGTGACG
>JABMMR010000037.1 GCA_013205525.1 Burkholderiales bacterium
ACTGTTTGGCGCTCGGTATCGGCGGCTTCATCTGCGCTGGCCAGTACACCCAAGAGGCCCAAAATCTCATCGCTGGGCGCTTCTTGCCGACCCAAGTGGCGCAAATCCAGCCAAATACCCAGACGCTCTTGCAGGCTCTCGCTCATGCAGGGTTCATCTTCCAATGCCTCGTCCAAAGCGATCAGGCCTAGGCGTGCGTCTTGGGTGTCGCCGCCGCCGTGGGGGGTGACGCGCCCGTTGTCGAGCACTTGGCCCAAAATGGCAGCGGCCTCATGGGCCATGCGCTCGGCCATGGGGGCCAGCAGCAGCGATTGGTCGGACTGCGCCAGCAAGCCGGCTTGGGTGACGGGTCTACCGGTGCTTAAAGTGGCGCTCAAGTCCAAGCCACCCAAGAGGCGTTCGCTGTCAATATTGTTGGGCAGTCGGCGCACATTCGGGCGCAGGTGTTGCAGCAAAGACAGCCACTCGTCGCGCACCGGACCGTGTGGCGCACGCAACCAAATGCCGTGCATTCCCACGGGGTCTATGTGCAGGGCCGCCAGCGCCCACAGCGCGTCGTCCCAAGCGAGGTTCACGCGCCCAGCACCTCGGTGAGCGCGCGCTCGACGCGGGTGCCTGAGCCGGTGTCATCCAAGGGATTGCGGCGCAAGCGATGGCGCAATGCCATGGGAGCAACAGCACGCAAATGCGCGGGCGTTGCTGCTTTATGGCCTTGCATGGCCGCCAGCGAGCGGCAGGCCCGCATGAGTGTGAGTTCGGCGCGCAAACCATCGGTGCCCAGCGCTTGGCACAACTGGGCGCACAAGCGCAGCAAATCATCGCCGACCTTGACTTTATCGAGCAGCTTACGGGCCTTCAAAATGTGTTCGCGTAAGCCCTGGTTTTGCAATGCCCATTCGTCACGAAAGCCTTGTGGGTCGCGATCGAAAGCGTCGCGGCGTTTGATGACGGCGATGCGTTGGTCTATGTCTTGCGGCGTGCGTACCTCTACCGACAAGCCAAAGCGGTCGAGCAATTGGGGGCGCAATTCGCCTTCTTCGGGGTTGCCGCTGCCGACCAACACAAAGCGCGCGGGGTGGCGCACCGACAGGCCTTCGCGCTCGACCACGTTCTCGCCAGAGGCGGCGACATCGATGAGCAAATCGACCAAATGGTCTTCCAACAAATTGACTTCGTCGATATACAAAAAGCCGCGGTTGGCTTGCGCCAGCAAGCCGGGGGAAAAGGCTTTGATACCAAGGCTCAAAGCTTTTTCCAAGTCGAGGGCGCCCACCACCCGGTCTTCGCTGGCGCCCAGCGGTAAATCGACCACAGGCACGGGACGGGTTTCGGTTTTGGGGCGCTTGCCCAGCGCTTTAAGCATCGCGCAATCGCTGCAAGTGGGACCACTGCTGGCGGGGTCACAGCCGTAGCTGCAACCCACCACCACTTGCAAGGGGGGGAGCAAATCGGCCAGCGCACGCACCGCGGTGGATTTGCCGGTGCCGCGGTCCCCCAGCGCCAAAATGCCGCCGACTTTGGGGTCGATGGCGACGATTTGAATGGCGAGTTTCATCTCGTCTTGGCCGACGATGGCGGAAAAGGGGAAGGGAATAGCCATGGCGTGATCTTAAGCAATTCGCCGAGGTCGGCGCGCTGAAAGCGGGCAGGCTTTAGCTGGCGCTGCCTTCAAAAACACCTTCAAGGCGGTCTTCAAGTTCGTCGCTGGCTTGGCGCAGGCGCTCCAACATGTCGGCATCGGGCTGCCAGTAGGCGCGGTCCGAGGCCTCGATCAAACGGTTGGCCAAGCGTGCCGAGGCCGTGGGGTTGAGCTTGGCAAGGCGGTCGCGCATTTCGGGGTTGAGCACAAAGGTCTCGGTGAGTTGTTTGTAAACCCAAGGCTGTACTTGCCCGGTGGTGGCTGACCAGCCCATGGTGTTGGTGATGTGCACTTCAATTTGGCGCACACCTTCATAGCCATGGGCCAACATGCCTTCGTACCACTTGGGGTTGAGCATGCGGGTGCGGGTCTCCAAAGACACTTGCTCGGACAAGCTTCGCACCAAGCCGTCGCCACGGGTTTGGTCGCCAATATAAACAGGTGTGTCCACGCCGCCCTTGGCTTGACGCACGGCGCGGGTGATGCCGCCCAAGGTATCGAAATAGTTATCCACTGTGGTCACGCCCAACTCGACCGAGTCAAGGTTTTGGTAGGTCAGTTGCACGTCGGCCAAGGCGCTTTTGAGCAAGCCCTTGTGCTGCATGGGTTTGCCGCTGACGCCATAGGCAAAGCCCTTGCGTTGGCTATAGGTTGTGGCGAGTTCGTCCTCGTCTTCCCAGCCGCCGTTTTCCACTAAGTTATTCACATTGGAGCCGTAAGCGCCATCGGCATTGCCAAACACCCGCAAAGCCGCGGTTTCAATGTCACAACCGTGTTCGGCTTGGTAGGCCAAGGCGTGTTTACGCACAAAGTTGTCTTCGGGTGACTCGTCGGCTTGGGCGGCCAGCAAGGCGGCTTCGGCGATGAGTTTAATTTGCAGAGGCATCAAGTCGCGGAAGATGCCCGACAAGGTGACCACCACATCGATGCGCGGACGGCCCAACTCGGCAAGCGGTACCAGGCTGGCACCGACCAGTCGGCCATAGCTGTCAAAGCGTGGTTTGGCACCATACAAGCGCAGCACTTGGGCGATTTGGCTGCCCTCGGTTTTCAGGTTGTCGCTGCCCCACAGCACCATGGCGACAGACTCGGGCAAGGGGTTGCCGTCTTGCACATAGCGGGCGATGAGTTTGTCGGCTTGCACCGCGCCGTCTTTCACCGCGTAAGCGCTGGGAATTCGGAAAGGGTCAAAGCCGTGTAAGTTGCGCCCCGTGGGCAAGACCTCGGGGGTGCGCATGATGTCGCCACCCGGAGCCGGGCGTATGTAACGTGCATCCATGGCAGCGATCAGGCCGTTGATTTCGCTGTTCATCATCATCAAGCGGTTGGCCTCGCCAAGCTTGTCAAACAAGGAGGCATGGGCCTCCATGCCCGCCAAGCCACTTAGCGCCAAGGCCTTGGCAGGTGCGCTGCCTGCAACCAGTGCTTCAACGGAGGCGCGTTCGGGTTTGGCCTCATAGCTGGCTTCGGCCATGGCCATCAGCATGTCCACGCGCTCGCTGTCTGAGGGTGGGCGTCCCACCACATGCAGGCCGTGCGGGATCAAGGTGTATTCCAACTCCAAAATTTGCTCACCCAATTTTTGTATGCGTTTGGCGGCATTCAGCTCAATGGGCGCATCAGCGGCCAAGGTCCAAGCCGGTGCCAAGCTGACCAAGTCAAGCTCAGCCGCTTGGGCTTGCACCAAGGCCATGAGTTCGGCACGTTCGTGGTCTTGGTCCAGTTCCAAACCGCGCCAGCGGTCGATGGAGGATTTAAGGTCGGCCAGACCCGCATACAAACCCGACTCTGCCACCGGTGGGGTGAGGTAGCTGATCAGTGTGGCGGCGGCGCGGCGCTTGGCAATCGCACCCTCGGAAGGGTTGTTGGAAGCGTAAAGATAGAAGTTGGGCAACTCGCCAATCATGCGGTCGGGCCAGCACAGCGCCGACATGCCGTTTTGTTTGCCAGGCATGAACTCGAGTGCGCCATGGGTACCAAAGTGCAGCACCGCATTGGCGTTGAAGTCTTCCTTAAGGTAACGGTAGAAAGCTGAAAAAGCGTGCGTGGGCGCAAAGCCTTTTTCAAACAACAAGCGCATGGGGTCGCCCTCGTAGCCAAACGAGGGTTGCACAGCCACCAAGATATTGCCGTACTGTTGGCCCATGACAAAAATGCCTTGACCGTTGGTAAGTTGTTTGCCAGGGGCTGGTCCCCATTGAGCCTCAATTTCACTCAACCATTTTTCACGCCGAATATGCTGCTCGGCAGGAATGACTATGTGCACATTCGCGTCGGCACCGTACTGCTTGGCGTTGCCATACAAAATACCGTCGCGCAAAGCGTCTACGCTTTCGGGCAAGTCGACGGTGTAGCCCTGTGCTTTCATCTCGACCATGGTGTTGAACAAAGACTCAAACACGGCCAAATAGGCGGCAGTGCCGGTGTTGCCGGCATTGGGTGGAAAGTTGAAGATGACCATGGCCAACTTGCGATTGGCGCGTTCTGAGCGGCGCAGATCGACCAATTTGCCCACCCGTGCCGAGAGCATGGCGGTGCGCTCCACGCAGGTGAACATGTCTTGCTGTTTGTGCTCTTTGGTGAAGGTGCAGCGCTGCTCGCAGCCGGTGCAGGTAACGCCATCCGCGCCTGGGCGCCCGCCATACACCATGGGCACGGTAGAGCCATCGAGCTCGGGAATGGCGATCATGATGGTGGATTCCACGGGCAACAAACCTCGGTCAGAGCTGCCCCATTGGTCTAGGGTTTGGAACTCCACAGGGTGGGCAGCGATGTAAGGCACAGCTAGCTTGGCCAAGATTTCTTCGGCGGCATGGGCGTCGTTATAGGCGGGGCCGCCTACCAATGAAAAACCCGTGAGGGATACCACCGCGTCTACTGTGGTTTGGCCGTTATTCAAGAAAAAAGCGTCGATGGCGGGACGTGAATCCAGGCCCGAAGCAAAAATGGGCACCACATTCAGACCTTGCACTTCCATGGCGGCAATCACCGCGTCGTAGTGCTGGGCATTACCTGCAATCAAGTAGGAGCGCAACAAAATCAGACCCACGCGACCGCGGGCTTTGTCGGGCGAGACCACGGTGGGCAAATCAGCCAACTGATCGGACAAGCGCGACTTCATGCGCGGGTGATAAATGCCCACCTCGGGGTATTCAACCGGCGGCAAGACTTTGGCTTTGGACTTCACGGTGGCCGCACCAGCGTAGCGGTCGGCCAAATAATGCACCATGCCCTGAATGTTTTCTTGAGAGCCGCCCAGCCAATATTGCAAGGTGAGGAAATAGGCTCGCAAGTCTTGTGCGGTGCCTGGGATAAAACGCAGCATTTGCGGGATGCGGCGCAGCATTTTCATTTGCTTGGCACCGGCGGCGGCTTTTTCCGAATTGTCTTTGGGACTGCCGCGCAGCTTTTTCAAAAATGCCATGGGACCGCTGGCGGGCTTGGACATATCGAGCTTACCCAGGCGGGTGAGCTTGACCACCTCGCCGGCCGACATAGCGCAGACCATGGCGCTGCAGTGCTCGCGTCGGGCTTGCAAGGCATCCATGAGAGGCAGGAAGTGGTCTTCCAAAAACAACATGGTGACAATAATGATGTCGCCGTGAGCAATATCTTCACGGCATTGGGCCAAATGCTCAGGATTTCCTGCAAACTCCGAGGCGGAATGAATGGTCAAACTCAGCTGAGGCATCAAGCGCTTCAAGCCCACCCGAGCACGGTCCACCGCACTGTTGAGGTGGGTATCCATGGTGATAATCACCACGCGGGTACTGATTTCTTGTGCTGGGGCTTGCTTGAGAGTGAATGCCATGTAGTGTGCTCGTGGAAAACAATGTTTGCGTTAATTGACGGCTTAATGTGTCAATTGATGTTGACATTATGAAGCTTTTGAGTCGATAGGCACTGGGGAAAACCCTGGTTATTGGGTTTTTTCTGTTTCAGGGATGCTTTTTTAAATATGAACGACCTTCCAAACTCTTCTCCCCCGCCCTCGGCCAGGCCTCAGCTGCGCCTGCATTGGCGCAGCTTGGTGCTGTGTTTTGTCATCAGTTTTGGCATTGCCGGCATCGGCAACGCCTTGACCGAACTCGGCCCTTGGTATTACCAGCTCAAGCAACCCCCATGGAAGCCGCCCGACGCAGCCTTTGGCGCCATTTGGACAACTATCTTCAGCCTTTGCAGTGTCAGCGCTTGGTTGGCGTGGAATGCAGCACCCACCTCGGGGAGGCGCGGCAAAGTATTGTTTTTGTTTCTATTCAATGGCGCTTTGAATATTTGTTGGAGCGTGCTGTATTTCCAACTGCACCGCCCTGACTGGTCTTTGTGGGAGCTATTTCCTTTGTGGCTCAGTGTGCTGTGGCTGGTGCTTGGCTTGTGGCGTGAGTCGCGCTTGGCGTCCTTGCTGGTGCTGCCTTATTTAATATGGGTCAGCATTGCAGGCGTGCTCAACTACAACATCGTCATCCTCAACGGACCCTTTGTACAAGCTTTGCAGCGCTTTATCCCAGCGTCAACCTAGGGTATGGCCAGCGCGTTTTGATAAAACCCTTAAGCTGAGTAAGAATAAGAAGCTTTTATTTCGCCCTTCGGGGTAACTTTTATCGGAGATTTTTATGACCCGTCGTCGCGAATTCATGATCCAAGTCAGCGCTGGTAGCGCCGCTTTGTTGGCTGGCAGTTTTGCCATGGCAAATACCTTGGTTGCTGAAAACGACCCCCAAGCCGCTGCTCTGGGATACAAAGCTGACACCACCAAAGTTGACGCCAAGAAATACCCCACCCATGCTGCCGCCCAAAACTGTGGCAATTGCGCCTTATTCCAAGCTAAAGCGGGCGACAAAGCCGGCATGTGCCCCTTGTTTGCTGGCAAGCAAGTCGCTACCGCTGGCTGGTGCAGCGCCTACGCCAAAAAATAGGCTGATTCTTTTCAACCTTGGGCTGTTTTCAGCCCCTTTACCCAAACCCCTGGTGCTTAGCCCCTGGGGTTTTTTCATGGCAAATTCGCACTAGTAAATACCCTTAATCGTCAACTTTAATTGACACATTCGAGGGCCTTGGGTTTACATTAAAGGCAGCGCACGCTTGGGCTTAAGAGGCAGTCAGATGAGTTCATTGTTAGAAAGTATCGATTCACCCGCAGATTTAAGACGCTTGTCGAGCGCGCAACTCAGGCCCTTGGCCGACGAGTTGCGCTCTTTTGTGCTCGAGAGCGTGGCGAAAACCGGCGGACATCTCAGCTCCAACTTGGGCACGGTCGAACTCACGGTGGCACTGCATTACGTCTTCAACACACCGCACGACCGTTTGGTATGGGACGTGGGTCACCAAACCTACCCGCACAAGATACTCACCGGCAGGCGCGAGCGCATGCACACCTTGCGCCAGCTCAATGGCGTGGCAGGTTTTCCTAAGCGCGACGAAAGCCCGTTCGATGCCTTTGGCACAGCGCATTCTTCTACCAGTATTTCTGCCGCTTTAGGCATGGCCTTGGCGGCCAAGCAAAAAGGGGATCGCCGCCGCTGTGTGGCCATCATTGGCGATGGCTCCATGACAGCGGGCATGGCCTTTGAAGCGCTGAACAACGCGGGCGTGTCCGACACCAATTTGTTGGTCATCCTCAACGACAACGATATGTCCATCAGCCCCCCCGTGGGCGCGCTCAACCGCTATTTGGCGCAACTCATGAGCGGGCGGTTTTATTCCGCAGCCAAAGAGGTGGGCAAGCAGGTTTTGAAAAATGCCCCACCGCTGTTTGATTTGGCACGCCGCTTCGAGCAGCAAGCCAAGGGCATGGTGGTGCCCGCCACCTTGTTTGAAAAATTTGGCTTTAATTACATAGGCCCCATTGATGGCCACGACCTCGACTCGCTGATTCCCACACTGGAAAACATCAAGCATTTGCAAGGGCCGCAGTTTTTGCATGTGGTGACGCGCAAAGGCCAAGGCTACAAACTGGCTGAAGCCGACCCCATCGCCTACCACGGTCCGGGCAAATTCGATACCAAAGTGGGCTTGGTCCCCCCCGTCACAGCGCCCAAACAAACCTTCAGCCAAGTTTTTGGTAGCTGGTTGTGTGACATGGCAGCGGCTGACCCCTTGCTGGTGGCCATCACGCCTGCCATGCGCGAGGGTTCGGGCATGGTCGAGTTCCATCAGCGCTTTCCAGACCGTTACCACGATGTGGGCATTGCCGAGCAACATTCGTTGACCTTTGCCGCTGGTTTGGCCTGCGAGGGTTTGAAGCCGGTGGTGGCGATTTACTCCACGTTTTTGCAACGCGCTTACGACCAGTTGATTCACGATGTGGCCTTGCAAAAAATGCCCATGGTGCTTGCGCTGGACCGTGCAGGCATCGTTGGCGCCGATGGCCCCACCCATGCGGGCGTTTACGACATTGCCTTTCTGCGCTGTATTCCCCAGGTCAGCATCGCTTGCCCAGCGGACGAAAACGAATGCCGAATGTTGCTCAGCACGGCGCACGCGCAAGACCACACCGTGGCCGTGCGCTACCCGCGTGGCTCGGGGGTGGGCACGCCCCTAAGCGAAGGTTTGCCTATGCTGCCTTTTGGCAAAGGTGAAATGCGCCGCCAAGGCATTGGTGTCGCGATTTTGGCTTTTGGCACCATGCTCTACCCCGCATTGAAAGCCGCAGACCATTTAAATGCCAGCGTCGCCAATATGCGCTGGGCCAAGCCCTTGGATACCGAATTGCTGCTGCAAATCGCAGCCAGCCATGATGCCTTGGTCACGGTGGAAGAAGGCGCACTCATGGGCGGTGCTGGGTCGGCTGTTCTAGAGGCTTTGCAAGACGCGGGCATAGGCATTCCCGTTTTGCGACTGGGTGTTCCCGATGTGTTCACCGAGCATGGCGACCCACAAAAAATTCTGTCCGCTCTGGGCTTGGATGCGCAAGGCATGGAAGCTTCTATCAGGCAACGTTTTGCCCAATACCTTAAGCCAGCAGACACTGCAGGCAGCGCCGCTTTGAAATTGGTGGGCTGATACACTCGCCGCGCAATCAATTTACTCTTTGGAGACAAGCATGGATCGTCGTTCCGCTCTTAAAAATGCCGGCATTTTAGGTGTGCTCGCCGCTGGCACCGCACCTGCCGTGCATGCCCAAGCTGCCATTCGTTGGCGCTTGGCCTCAAGCTTCCCCAAGTCGCTAGACACCATTTACGGTGCAGCCGAAACCTTTGTGAAAAAGGTGGGTGAGCTCAGTGGCGGTAAATTTGTTATTTCTTCCCATGCCGCAGGTGAGCTCATGCCGCCGTTTGGCGTGGTCGACGGCGTGCAAAACGGCACGGTGGAAGTCGCACACACAGCGCCTTACTATTTTTTCGGTAAGGACGAAACCTTTGCGCTGGGTTGCGCCATTCCCTTTGGTTTGAACAGCCGCCAAATGACATCTTGGATGTTCCAAGGCAATGGCTTGAAACTCATGCGTGAGTTTTACAAGCAATACAGCATCGTCAATTTTCCTGGCGGCAACACCGGCGTGCAAATGGGTGGTTGGTACCGCAAGGAAATTAAATCAGTGGCTGACATCAAGGGCTTGAAATTTCGCGTTGGCGGTTTTGCAGGCCGAGTCATTGAGCGCATGGGGGGTGTGCCGCAAAACATCCCAGGCGGCGAGATTTACCAAGCACTTGAAAAAGGCACCATTGACGCGGCTGAGTGGATTGGCCCGTATGACGACCAAAAATTGGGCTTCAACAAGGTGGCACCTTTTTACTACTACCCAGGTTGGTGGGAGGGCGGTCCGCAGCTGGACATCTTCATCAACGACAAGGCTTACAACAGCTTGTCAGCCGAAAACAAAGCCATTGTGGAGTGTGCCGCGGCTTTTGCCCACGTGGAATGCCAAGCCAAGTACGACGCGCGCAACCCCGTTGCTTTGAAGCAATTGGTGGCCAGCAAAACCAAGGTCTTGCCTTTCCCCAAAGATGTGATGGATGTCGCGTTCAAAGAGTCCATGGCTTTGTACGACGAACTCAGCACCAAAAACCCCAACTGGAAAAAAGTCTACGCAGACTACTCTGCTTTCCGCCGCGAACAAAACCTGTGGTTCCGCTTTGCCGAAGCTTCGTTCGATCGATATATGCAAAGCGTCAAACTCTAAAAGGATTCCATGACCCTCTCTATGTACCAGGCCAGTGTGCCGCGCATCGTCAATATGTTGACCAACCTTGACCATCTGTTGGACAAGGCACTGGTGCATATTGAAAGCAAAAAATGGAACGAAGCTGCTTTGACGCAGTTTCGGCTTTACCCCGATATGCTTCCCCTGACGCGGCAGGTGCAAATTGCCTGCGACACCGCCAAAGGCGTGGTGGCCAGGTTGGCGGGGGTTGACGTACCTGCTTATGAAGACAATGAGGTGAGCTTTGCTGATCTGAAGCAACGCATTGCCAAAACCATGGCGTTTATCAATGGCTTCAGCGCAGCTCACATCGACGGCAGCGAAGACAAAGACATCGTCACCAAGCGCGGCGATGTGGAAACCCATTACAAGGGCATGCAGTTTTTACTCAACCACGCCATGCCCAATATCTATTTCCATGTCACCACCGTCTATGCCATCTTCAGGCACAACGGGGTTGAAATAGGCAAGCGAGATTATTTAGGCAAGATATAAAAAAAGCCCCGTCAGGGGCTTTTTTCATGGTGTGGCTGGCTCGTTCAGGGCTTCTGAGCGGCAGCATCCTTTTCCATCGCGTCTTGCATCAGCTTCATGGGGTCGTCCGCAGGTGCTTCGCCCCCAGCTGTCGGTGCAGTGGGCGAAGCGGTGGCGTCCGCACCGGCCTGCGTGGCATTCATCATCTCGGTTTGCACCTGCTCCATATTCAGGGTCTCTTCTTTGTCCAAACCGCTGGAGACAATGCCGGGAAAGGCGATGATGAGGCCCACCATGATGATTTGAATCACCACAAACGGCACAGCCCCCCAGTAGATTTGACCGGTGGTGACGGGCTCAATGGTTTTTTGCGTGGGCTTGTCAAAGTAGGCTTTGAT
>JABMMR010000331.1 GCA_013205525.1 Burkholderiales bacterium
CAATTAAACTGCGAGCGCACGCTCAACAAAATCAAGCCGATCTTGGCCCCAAAAAATTTCACCGGCCAACACATAACTTGGGGCCCCAAAAACACCCGCATCGATGGCCATTTGAGTATAAGACTCGTAGCGCTCGTGGACCGCTTGGCTGTATGTCTGCTCTAAGCAGGCCGCAGGCAAGTGCTGCTCATGGAGCAACTCAACCAAGGTTTTTTCGTCGGCGATGTTGCGCTGCTGAGACCAAACCGCAGACAAGATAGCGCCACTGATGTTCATCGCCGCATCGGCTCCCACCGCCATATCGACCGCAATGATCAATTTGGCAGCATCGTCACCACTGACAGGGAAAAAAGTGGGCTTGAGGTGCAAGGGTGCACCCAACCATTTGCTAAAGCGCGCCAGTTCCGTCAAACGGTAGGCTTGTCGCTGCGGCGCTCTTTGCCCCAAGGGCAAACCCCCAGAAATAGGAAATACCTTGCCGCCCAAATCAATGGGCATGACTCGAACGGAGGCGCTTGATTTTTTGAGACTGTTTTGAAAACGTTGATGCCCCAAGTAAGCCCACGGGCTTTGAGGCGCGAAATAATAGTCGACTGAGTGACTCACAAAATACTCCTAGATAAGGTAATCTGCGCTTTAAATTAACCAACAATCGACTGTTTTAACAGTTTGGGCACAATTCTGCAGGAGACAAGCCATGCGCAAAGTTTTATTGGTCACCGGAGGCAGTCGCGGTATCGGCGCTGCCACCTGTCTTTTGGCGGCGCAAAAGGGCTGGGATGTGGCTGTGAACTACAGCGCCAATGCCCAAGCTGCAGACGGCGTCGTTCAGCAAATTAAGGCGGCAGGTGGGCGGGCCATCTCCGTGCAGGCCGATGTGGCGCACGAAGGCCAAGTGTTGGCGATGTTACAAAAAGTGCGCGCCGAATTGGGGCCCCTGCAAGGCTTGGTCAACAATGCGGGCGTTGTGGACGTTTCTGCGCGCTTGGATGAAATGAGCATGGCACGCTGGCGCCGAATGTTTGACATCAATGTTTTAGGGTCCATGCTGTGCGCGCGCGAAGCCATCTTGCAAATGAGCACCCGACACGGCGGCCACGGCGGCAGCATTGTGAATCTCTCGAGCGCGGCCGCACGCTTGGGCTCGCCTGGTCAATACTTGGATTACGCAGCCGCGAAAGGCGCCATTGACAGTTTCACGCTGGGTTTGGCCAAGGAAGTTGCTGGTGAAGGCATTCGCGTCAACGCCATTCGCCCGGGCCTGATTGACACCGAAATTCATGCCTCCGGCGGACTGCCCAATCGCGTGAAAGACTTGGAGCATTTGGTGCCAGCCAAACGCGGCGGAAGCGCCATGGAGGTTGCGCAGGCCATTGTGTGGTTGCTGTCTGATGAAGCCAGCTACACCACCATGAGTTTGGTCGATGTCTCGGGAGGTCGTTGATGTCATCAGAGGGCGCGCGCACCATTCGCTATTACTGGGAAGACCTGCAACCGGGCAGTGAACGAGATTTGGGCAGCATCACGCCCACTCGCGAAGAGATCATTGCATTTGCCACCCAGTTTGACCCTCAACCCTTTCACCTAGACGATGAAGCCGCCAAGGCGTCTATTTTTGGTGGGCTTTGCGCCAGCGGCTGGCACACCTGCTCTATGGCCATGCGTCTGATGGTGACCAACTTTTTGCAACACGCTGCCAGCTTGGGATCACCGGGTTTGGAAAATGTGCAATGGAAAAAGCCCGTCAAGCCCAACGACACCCTGCACTTGACGCACACCATCTTGGAATCAAGGGCCATGCGCTCCAAGCCCGATGTGGGCCTGGTGCGAACTCAGTGGGAAATGCACAACCAGCACGGTGACTGCGTTCTCCACATGGAAGGCTGGGGCATGTTCAGGCGCCGTCATCCAGCTGCCGCGCCTGCCAGCACCGATTAAGATTCATACTCACACACCTTTCAGGCCATTAGGACTCTTCATGACTGCCACCGCCATTGCTCATTTCATTTCAGGTCACCAAGTCTTGGGCTCCTCTGCCCGTACACAAGACGTTTTCAACCCAGCCACGGGTGCAGTCACAGGCCGCGTGAATTTGGCCAACACACAAGATGTTGATCAAGCCGTCGCCGCCGCGCAAGCTGCGTTTCCCGCTTGGGCCGATACGCCACCCTTGAGGCGCGCTCGCGTGATGTTCAAGTTTCTGGAATTGCTCAACCAGCACAAAGACACCCTGGCTCACATGATCACCGCTGAACACGGCAAGGTCTTCACAGATGCGCAAGGTGAAGTCACTCGCGGCATCGACATTGTGGAGTTTGCCTGCGGCATTCCGCAATTGCTCAAAGGCGACTTCACCGATCAAGTTTCAACCGGCATCGACAACTGGACACTGCGCCAGCCTTTGGGTGTGGTGGCGGGCGTCACGCCCTTTA
>JABMMR010000332.1 GCA_013205525.1 Burkholderiales bacterium
CTCGCGTACCTGCTCTATAGCCACGCGCATGGACGAGTCTTTTTTGCGTCGCAACGCAACTTCGAGGGAGTCCTCCATGGTCACCACCTCGGAGGCCGCCACCCAACTGGCGCGGGGGTGATGGAATTCGCTAATGGCTTGAGGCAAACCTACCAATAAGAGCTGTGCATGGGGATGTTTGTGTAAAAACTGCTGGCAAGCTGGCCATGTCACAGACGAGCCGTGATCACCGCCCATGCAGTCGACGGCCAAAGTCACCACTTTTGATTTACCCAATTCACTCATCTGACTTGCCATGCAAAAAGCCCGCGCCATGTCATGTGCGACGGGCTTTTAGGCAAAGCTTTGATTAGGCTTCGGACTTGGTTTTGAGTACTTTGCGACCGCGGTAAAAGCCAGTGGGGCTGATGTGGTGGCGCAAATGCACCTCGCCAGTGGTGGGCTCTAAGGCCAAACCTGGCACGGTGAGTGCGTTGTGTGAACGGTGCATGCCGCGTTTGGACGGCGATTTTTTGTTTTGCTGGACAGCCATAACAGGCTCCTGAGTATCTAAATGGTTGAGCGACCAAGCCTTGTGCCTGACGCAAAGAATCAAAGATTATAGCGGAAAGTGGTTTTTTCACGGCTGGCTTAGCTTTAGGCCGGCCAAGGCAGCAAATGGGTGAGGCAAATCTGGTTCTTGGGCCCGCTCGATGGGTGAATCACAGCGGTCATGGCGCGGAATCAAGGGCATGGCGAGCAACAACTCATCTTCCAGCAAGGATTGCAAAGTCAAATCGGGCGAAGGCGACAACAAATCCTCCTCGCAGTCATCGTCCTCGGCCAAGGCAGTGGCTTCATCGGCCACAAAGCGGAAATGCCGGTCAACCTCAAGCAACAATGGCATGGGCGACAGGCAGCGCTGACAGGTTTGGGCGACAGACAAGCGCGCCTGCAAGTGCAGCCACAGTTGTTTCAGGGTATCGGGGTGGCGCAGATGCGACTGCAGCCGCCATTCACACACCACCTCTTGACCTGCTGGCGTGGGTAAACAGGCTTGGGCCACCCGGGTTAGCTGTGCCAACGGTGTGGACTGAGCGGCCAAGCCCTCTGCCTGCGCCCAAAGCTGTAATTCAAGCGGCAAAAGCATGTCCGAGGTTTTCATGCAGCCCAGTGTAAGAGAATCCTCCTCATGTTTGATTTACCCAAAGTGCGAACACTCATTCTTGGCTCCACCTCCCCCTACCGGCGCGAGTTGTTAGAACGACTGCGCTTGCCGTTCGAGGTGCAGCGCCCCAAGGTGGATGAGACCCCCTTGGACGGCGAAGCCCCCGTCGCCTTGGCCCAGCGTTTGGCCATGGCCAAAGCGCAAGCCGTGGCCCAGCGCTTTCCACAGGCGATCGTGATTGGCTCAGACCAAGTGGCTGATTTGCACGGCGAACCCTTGGGCAAACCGGGCAACCATGCCAATGCAGTGAAGCAATTGCAGCAAATGCGCGGTCAAACCGTGGTGTTTCAAACCGCGGTGGCGGTGGTCTGTAAAGCCACCGGTTTTGCCCAATGCGAATTGGCGCAAGTCAAGGTCTTGTTCAGGAATTTCAGCGACCAAGCTTTGCAACATTATTTACACGCCGAGCAGCCCTATGACTGCGCCGGCAGCGCCAAAAGCGAAGGATTGGGGATTGTTTTGCTAGCGCGCATTGACAACCAAGACCCCACCGCTTTGGTGGGCCTGCCTCTGTTGCTGACCTGCCGATTGCTGCGCGCCGCAGGAATGTCCTTGTATGAGTGATCGCCATGGCTGAGGCACCTCTAGGCACGCTCTACCTGATGCCAGCGCCGCTGGACTTTCATTGCGACACGCTAGTGGCCTTGGACTGGGTGCTGCCGCACCAGACCTTGGAAGTGGCCGCAGGTTTGTCGCATTGGGTTTGCGAGAACGCTAAATCGGCGCGCGCCCTGCTTAAGCGCATCGATGCTCACATACCGCTTGGCACGGCTTTGCAGGCGCAAACCATCGTTGAATTGCCCAGGGAAGTTCATAAAAAAGGCGATCACGCCACCCCATGGGACGCCAAGGCTTTGTTGCAAGCCGCCGTCTTGGGGCAGGACATGGGCTTGCTCAGCGAAGCAGGCATGCCCGCGGTGGCCGACCCGGGATCTTCCTTGGTAAGAGCAGCCCACGATCTGGGTTTGAAGGTGGTGCCCTTGGTGGGGCCATGCTCCTTGCTGCTGGCTTTGGCCGCCAGTGGCCTTAACGGGCAGTCGTTTGCTTTTGTAGGTTATGTGGCGCAAGACGCCGCAGAGCGCCGCCAGCAACTCGCCTCGCTTGATGCACATGCTTTGCAGTCAGGGCAAACACAAATCTTGATAGAAACGCCCTACCGCAATGCCGCCTTGATGACAGCCTTGCTGGCATCTCTTAAAGACAGCACGCGACTGGCGGTATGCAGTGGGCTGACGCTGGCGCAGATGCACATACAAAGCTTGCGGGTAGCCGACTGGAAGCATGTGAGGACAACGCTAGACAAACACACGCCGGTGGTGTTTGCGTTTGGGCCCTAAAGCCTTTCGAGGCAAAAACTAGCGCAAATGGGGGACTGAATTCAATGAGGCTTTCACCACCGCTTCGCCAAAGGCCGCGCCAAAGCGTTTGACAAGGCGCTCGGCAACATTGTCTTGACGGGTGTAGTCGACGATATCTTCGGCTTTGACTACATCGCGCGCCACGCTGTCGAGCGTGCCATAGTCATCCGCCAAGCCCAGTTCTATCGATTTTTGACCGCTCCAAAACAAGCCGCTGAATGTTTCTGGCGCTTCCTTCAAGCGGTCGCCTCGGCCTAGGCGCACCACCTTGATGAACTGCTGGTGAATTTCATCCAGCATGTTTTGGGCATAGGCGCGGTGCTGCTTGGACTGCGGTGTGAAAGGGTCTAAAAAGCCCTTGTTTTCACCCGCGGTCAACAAACGCCGTTCCACACCCACTTTGTCCATCAAGCCGGTGAAACCAAAACCGTCCATCAAAACACCAATACTGCCCACGATGCTGGCTTTGTCGACATAAATTTTGTCCGCGCCCACCGCAATGTAATAAGCCGCAGAGGCACAGGTTTCCTCGACCACCGCATACACCGGCTTTTGGTGCAGGGCTTTGAGTCGACGGATTTCATCGTTGATCATGCCCGCTTGCACGGGGCTGCCGCCAGGTGAATTAATCAGCAAAACAATGGCTTGCGCGCCTTCATCCTCAAAAGCGCTGCGCAAAGAAGTGATGATCCATTCGGCATTGGCATTGGCTTCGCTGTCGATCTCGCCCTTGATTTCAATCAAGGCGGTATGCGAACTGGGGTTGGCCGAAATAGCGGCTTTGTTGTAGTGCGAGCTGTACCAAAACAAAGCAATCGCCAAAACCAGCCACAGCGAGCGAAAACCGATGCGCCAGCGCCTGGCCACGCGTTGTTCGGCGATTTGCGCCATCACCAAGCGCTCCAGCGTGTCGCGCTCCCAACTCGCCTCATGCGGCGGCTTGTCATTGGCAGCAGCGACGGGACTGGGCGTGTGATCGGTTGTCATGGTCAAAATTCCAAAGGCTGTAAGTTAGAGGCAGTATGCCAGTGCACCACACCATCCATTTCTGAAAGGGTAATTTTCACCAAACCGCCGCGACACGGGCCGCCCACGCAGTCGCCGGTATCAGGCGCATAGGTGGCGCCATGGGTGGCGCACAGCAGCCAACGCCCATCGGGGTCAAAAAACCGGTCTGGTTGGTAATCCATTTCCATGGCGATATGGCTGCAGCGGTTCAAGTAGGCATGCACCTGCCCCTCAAAACGCACCGCAAAAGCGCGGCAAGTCTGGCCGGCATAAAGCACATCAAAAGGCACGGCCAGACCGCCTTCTTGCAGGTCAGCACTGTTACAAAACGCGATGGCTTTAGGCATGGTCTTGCAACCAAGTATGCAGTTCAGCCACGCTGTGCACCACGGCGCGTGGGCGCAAATCTTCCAAGCCCGAAGAGCCGTGTGCGCCGTAACTCACGCCCACACAGGCGCAGCCGGCGTTGTTGGCCATTTGCAAATCGTGGGTGGTGTCGCCAATCATCAAGGTGCGCTCAGCTGCCACGCCCAACTCGGCCATCAACTCATGCAGCATGCGTGGATCGGGCTTGCCAGCGGTTTCGTCTGCGGTACGAGAAGCGTCGAAAATACCGCGCAAAGCCACTTGGTGCAATGCCTCATCCAAGCCCTTGCGACTTTTGCCCGTGGCAACCGCCAATAAATGCTGGCGCTCGTGCAAGGCTTGCAGCAAAGGCAAGACGCCTTCAAACAAAGACAAGTCGTTGTGGTGCTGGGCATAGTGGTGGCGATAGCGCTCACCCAGCAGCGGGTATTTTTCTTTGGGCACATCTGGCGCTGCATGGGCCAGCGCCGGCATCAAGGCCATGCCAATCACATAGGCGGCTTGCGCGTGACTGGGGGTTTGTCCACCCACATCGCTGACCGCGGCTTGGATGCAGCGCACGATGATCTGGGTAGAGTCATACAAAGTGCCATCCCAATCGAAGGCAATCAAATCAAATTGGCGCGGGCGGTGGGGGTTGGACATGGTCAACAAACTCTTGTAATTCAGGGGGTAAATCGGCTTGCAAGGTTTGCGGCTTGCCCAAGCTAGGATGGATGAACTGTAACCGCCAAGCATGCAAGAACATGCGCTTCAAGCCCTGGCTTGTCAAGCGCTTGTTCAAGCTGAAGTCGCCGTATTTGTCGTCCCCCACGATGGGGTAGCCTTGGCTGGCCAAGTGCACCCTGATTTGATGGGTGCGCCCGGTTTTGATAGTCACTTCCAGCAAGCTGTAGGCACCCACCAAACGCGCCACCCGCACCAAGGTGATGGCGCGTTGCGCGCCGGCATCGGTCAACGCGGCCACGCGCACACGCCGTTCGCCCTCGCCCACGCCGTCGGGCAACAGATAGCGC
>JABMMR010000333.1 GCA_013205525.1 Burkholderiales bacterium
AGGGGCAACTGGTCGAGCAGCTCGCGCACAAAATACATTCATACAAACCGTCGAGCTCTTCACGTTCCTTGGGCGACTGCAGGCGCTCTTTTTCAGGCGGCAGCGTGTCATTGATTAAGTAAGGCTTGATGGAGTTGTATTGGTTAAAAAACTGCGTCATGTCGACAATCAAGTCGCGCACCACCGGCAAACCAGGCAAGGGCTTCAAGGTGATGACGCCGGGCAGGGTGAGCATATTGGTGAGGCAGGCTAAACCATTTTTGCCATTGATGTTCATGGCGTCGGAGCCACACACCCCTTCGCGGCATGAGCGTCGAAAGGACAAAGTGGGGTCTTTCGCCTTGAGTTTCATCAAGGCGTCGAGCAACATGCGCTCATGGCCGTCGAGTTCAACCTCGATGGTTTGCATATAGGGCTTGGCGTCTTTTTCGGGGTCGTAGCGGTAAATCTTGAAGGTGCGTTTCATTTAGAAGGTCCTGACTTTGGGAGGAATGCTTTGGGTGGTCAGCGGTTGCAATTTGACGGGCTTGTAGCTCAGGCTGTTGCCGTCGCTGTGCCACAGACTGTGTTTTAACCACTCTTCGTCATTGCGGCCATTCGGGTGTTGCGGCGTGTCAGCGTAATCATCTACCGAGTGAGCGCCACGGCTTTCACGTCTGGCAGCCGCTGACACCATGGTGGCTTGGGCGCATTCGATGAGGTTTTCTACCTCCAAGGCTTCTATGCGCGCGGTATTGAAAATTTGTGACTTGTCTTTCAGGTCAATGGCTTGAACTCGCTCGCGCAAAGCCGCGATCTTGTTCACGCCCTCGTCCAAGCTGGCTTGGGTGCGAAACACCCCAGCGTGCAGTTGCATGGTGGCGCGAATATCGTTGGCCACGTCCTGCGCGTACTCGCCGCTGCTGGCGTTTTGCAAACGGTCTAAACGCGCGAGCGTGCGATCAGCTGCGTCAGTCGGCAACGGTTTATGGTTTTTGTTTTTCTGGTGGAACTCCACAATGTGGTTGCCCGCGGCTTTGCCAAACACCAGCAAATCGAGCAGCGAATTGGTGCCCAAGCGGTTGGCGCCGTGCACCGATACGCAAGAGCATTCACCCACCGCGTACAAACCATTGACCACCGCGTTGTGGTCGGTGGCGCTTTGCGTGACCACTTGGCCGTGAATGTTGGTGGGGATGCCGCCCATTTGGTAGTGGATGGTGGGCACCACGGGAATAGGCTCCTTGGTGATGTCGACGTTGGCAAAGTTGTGGCCGATCTCATACACCGAAGGCAGGCGCTTCATGATGGTCTCGGCACCGAGGTGATCGAGCTTCAAGTGCACATAATCTTTGTTGGGGCCGCAGCCACGGCCTTCCTTGATTTCTTGGTCCATGCAGCGTGAAACAAAGTCGCGTGGTGCCAAGTCTTTCAAGGTGGGCGCATAGCGCTCCATGAAACGCTCACCCAAGCTGTTGATCAAAATCGCGCCCTCGCCACGGCAGCCTTCGGTCAACAACACGCCCGCGCCGGCCACGCCGGTGGGGTGAAATTGCCAAAACTCCATGTCTTCAAGGGGTATACCGGCACGGGCAGCCATGCCCAAACCGTCGCCGGTGTTGATGAAAGCGTTGGTGGAGGCGGCAAAAATACGGCCTGCGCCACCGGTGGCCAAGAGCACGGTTTTGGCTTCCAAGATATGCACGTCACCGGTTTCCATTTCCAGTGCGGTCACGCCCACTACATCGCCTTCAGCATCCCGAATGATGTCTTGCGCCATCCATTCGACAAAGAAGTTGGTGTGCGATTGGATGTTTTGTTGGTAAAGCGTGTGCAACATGGCGTGGCCCGTGCGGTCGGCCGCAGCACAAGCGCGTTGAACTGATTTTTCGCCGTAGTTGGCGGTGTGGCCGCCAAAGGGGCGCTGGTAAATCGTGCCATCAGCATTGCGGTCAAATGGCATGCCCATGTGTTCTAACTCGTAAACCACTTTGGGCGCTTCACGGCACATGTATTCAATAGCGTCTTGGTCGCCCAGCCAGTCCGATCCTTTGACCGTGTCGTAAAAGTGGAAATGCCAGTTGTCCTCTGACATATTGCCAAGCGACGCGCCAATGCCGCCTTGCGCCGCCACGGTGTGTGAGCGGGTAGGAAACACTTTGGAAAGCACCGCCACATTCAGGCCAGCGCGTGAGAGTTGCAGCGAAGCTCGCATACCAGAGCCACCAGCACCGACGATGACCACATCAAAGCGGCGACGGGGAAGAGAAGAGCGTGTCATCAATCAAAATCTCCAAAGAACCTGAACCGCCCAAGCCATGCAGGACAGCAACCAAACGATAGTGAAAATGTGCAGGCCCAAGCGCAAACGAACTGGCTTGATGTAGTCCATCCAAATGTCGCGCATGCCCACCCACACATGGTAGGTGAGCGCCAAAATAACCGTGAATGTCAACGCGCGCATCCATTGCGGGTTGAAGATGCCAGCCCATTTGTCATAGCCGATAGGGCCACTGGAAAAGATCAGCTGCAAAAGCACCAAAAGAGTGAACAAAGCCATCAAGGTGGCGGTGATGCGTTGTGCCAGCCAGTCGCGCAAACCATAGTGCGCACCGACAACCAAGCGCTTAGAAACTATCGAATCTGTCATGCTATGTCTTCCTGAAATCAGTAAAGGCCAAACAACTTGGCGCCCAGCAGCACCGTCAAGCCCAGGCTAAGCGCCAAGGTAAAGACAGCGCTGCGCTGGCCAAAGGCTTTGTCTACGCTGTGGGTGGCATCCATGTACAAATGACGCAAACCCGCAATTAAATGGTGCAAATACGCCCATAGCAAGGCCAAGGTCACCAAGCTGATGAACCAAGCGGGGTAAATCCCCACGCCCACATTAAAAGCCGAGCGGAATTTGGCAAAAGAAATCTCGGAAGAAATAGATTTGTCAAATAGCCAAATGATGAAGGGCAGCAGCAAAAACATCAGTGCGCCGCTGACACGGTGCAGTATGGACACCCATCCCGCGGCGGGCAAACGGTAGGAGGGCAAATCTACAAAAGCATTGATATTGCGGAATTCAG
>JABMMR010000038.1 GCA_013205525.1 Burkholderiales bacterium
CAAGTAGGCCACTGGTGAGGCGGGAATCAAGTCAGATTTAAAGATGATTCGGAAGTCCTCTTTCTTGACCATACCCTTGGTCACCATGCGCATCAGTTCTGAGTCTTCTTCGCTATTCCACCAGTTTGCGGCCACATCTACCGTGCCCTGCTGGAGCGCCATCACAGCATTGACATGGCTGCCGGTGTAAACAACCTTACCGAAATAGGTGTCAGGGTTGATACTCATTTTGTCTAACGCAAAGCGTGGAACCACATTACCCGAGGTTGAGTTGGGATCTACCAAGCCAAAATTCTTGCCCTTCAAATCCGCAATTGTTTTGTATGTTGAATTGGCTTTTGTATAGAACACCGCGTAGTAACCACGAACCCCGCCCTTGGCAGTCTCGGTTACAAAGGGTGTGATTTTCGCGCCTGTCATACGCGCGCGCGCATATGCTGTAGGGCCGTAATAGCCAATGTGAATCTGGCCAGCACGTTGACCTTCGATCACGGCGGCATAGTCAGAGGCCACACGCAGTGTGACTTTGACACCGGTCTCTTTAGAAAGGTATTCCAAGAAGTCCTTGTAACGCTCTCCCACCATCCCTGCGTTTTCAGCAGGTACAACAGCAAAAATCAATTCAGTTGGGGCTGTCTGGGCTTGTGCGCCAGCAGAAATAGCAGACACGACGGCAAGAGCCATCAAATGACGACGGTTAAACATAAAAAACTCCTTGAGGGATGATGAAAATGCCAAAGTAATTGGCTGGGAGGGGAACTCAGTTATGCAGCTTCAAGTACTGAATCAGCAACTTCACTGACCATAGAAGCCTCAACGCCGTAGAGCTTGCTAACAAACGAGTCCGTCAGTTGAGCCGGCTTTCCATCAAAGACCACTTCGCCAGCGGTGAGTCCCACCAAGCGGTCGCAGTATTGACGGGCTATGTCCAATGAATGCAGGTTGCAGAGCACAGTGATGCCGAATTCCTCATTGATGGTTTTGAGGGCATCCATAACTGCTTTGGAGTTACGGGGGTCAAGTGATGCGATGGGCTCGTCTGCCAAAATAATATTAGGCTCTTGGATCAAAGCGCGGCAAATGGCCACGCGCTGCTGTTGCCCACCTGACAGTTGATCGCAACGTTTGGACGCAAACTCTGCCATGTCAAAACGCTGCAAAGCAGATAGGGCTCGAATCTTGTCATCGTCTGACCAAATTTGCAGCAGCGAGCGCCAAGAAGGAACTGTGGTCAATCGCCCCATCAACACATTGGTCAGCACATCAAGTCGGCCAATCAAATTGAATTGCTGAAACACCATTGCGCAGTTACGGCGCCACTCACGCAATTGTTGACCCTTCAGGTCAGACACCATCACAGAATCCATTTGTATAGTGCCAGCGGTGGGGTCTTCCAGGCGGTTGATCATGCGCAGCAAGGTAGATTTTCCTGCACCAGATCGTCCAATCACTCCCACAAAACTACCCGGCTTGACAGTCAAGCTGATACCGTTGACCGCATTTGTGGACCCGTAGCTTTTAACCAGATGAGAAATTTTCAACATAAAAAACCTTGTAATTTTTTTTATGCTATTTTGAAAATGTGGCAAAGGCATGACTATTGAAAGAAGATTTCAAGACAGCAATAAGACCGGCTCACAGACCCAACTGAAGGCCTCAACGGCCATTCATTCACTACGCTGAGGTCAAAAAACGAAGTACGCTTTTCGCAATCCCTCTAGAACATTTAGCATTAAAGAAGTTTGAGCCTATTTGTGTTTACGCCGTACTTTGGACGCATGTCCTTGGAACTGCAGCAAATGGCGTTTGTGATCTTGATGATCCTGCTTACCGTGTCAGTGATCGATTATTTTTGCTCAAAAATTCGATTTGCCATCATTGGTAAAAGCGCGCTTTAAGCCCGGGAAAGGGGGCCGGAATGCCTCCACATAAGCTTCTTGCTTGAGGTTTTCAATCGCGCCGCTGCGGTACTGACGGACCCACGCAATCGCCTCCTCGCTGCGCCATCCCCATGCTTTGAACAGCGTGGCCACCATGGTGCCTGTTCTGCCCTTACCGTGAGCGCAATGGACCAAAATCGGTCCTGACTGCAGCGTCGCGGTGAGCTCAGGCATCAAGTCGCACCATTTCGCTGTGACCGTCAATGTGGGCACACCAAAGTCCTCTACCGGAATTTGGTGCCACCCGATGTCATGCAAACCTAAATGGTGCGACAAGTTCTTAGCGCCCAAGCGCTCTAGCTCATCAGTTGCCAGCAAGCTGATGACGGTGCGAATGCCGTGACGAACAAGGCATTCGATATCGGCAAGCAAAACCTCTTCTGGTGATGTCACGCCCAAACGCCAGCCAGGGCACGAAGACATGCCGATCTTGCCGGGCCAAGGGGTGGGCGCAAAGTCAAAAGGGATTTCTGAATAGTTCACCCTGGCTTTGTAACTTTTGCGTGCTACGCCGAGATGACAGCCCGCCAAAGCTATGGCGGCGGCCAAAGGTTCGCCCGAAGTTAAGGGGCTTCAGAGCCTTTATTGTCAAATTTTTCGTAGAACTGCCGCATTTCTTCCACAGACATGCGTTTGGCGGGTTCTTTAGACTGCGACGCCCGGTCAAACTCAAAGCGGGCATCCTCACGCAGCTGGCCGGGCTTCAGGCCATCGAGCATATCGCCACCACCTTGGCTGCCATTTTGCGCCGGAGCGCTTTGGGCTGCCTTGAAAAGATGCTCTTTGCTCAAACGGTATTGCCGCATCAACATAGCGATCTCTTTGAGGCCCCTGGCCACTTCAGCCTCGCGTGCCTTGGTGCGCGCCAATGCCTGCTCTTTCTTCAAAAGGGCATCTTGGGCTAAAGCCTCGGCGATTTTCGCGTCCAAGGCATCTTTCAAAACTTGTAATTCAGCAATAGATGGCATGGTGTGCTCTGATGGAGTGGGTATTGCAGATAATTCGTTTAACTGAAATGATCCTAACGAATAGATATCCTGAGAACACCACGAATCCCCATGAATCCTCAGCCTTCCTCTCAGTTTTGAGCTGTTCCGGGTGATAAATTGCAATCCGTCGGCTTTGAACCCCGCCCCGGGTGGTTTCAAAGCTGGCAAAAAGCCTGTCCGGGCTGATGAAATTCATGCGCCATATTCTGTTTTTACTGTTTTCAGTGATTTTTCTGTTGCCTGCACAGTCAGCGCAGCCGGCGCAGCCCAGCGCCTTTCAGTCGAAGGCTTACTTTAAGGACGCATCAGGAAACGCTGGCATTGAAAGCCTCGCGGCGGCAGACTTCAAGCCGTATGCGGGTAACTTTCAAATGTTGTTTGAAAACCACCCCTTGTGGTTGCGTCTGACGCCGCAGCCCGCCTCTGCAAGGGAGGTCGGCGCACTAGATATCGCGGGCCCGTTGGTGCTGCGTGTGGGCCCCCATTCGGTAGACAACATCGAGCTGCATGAACG
>JABMMR010000334.1 GCA_013205525.1 Burkholderiales bacterium
AAGCTGGGGTGGCACCCCCTTCGGCGCGCCAAACGCGGTAAGCCGCAACGCCTGCCACCAGCATCACCGGTTGTGTATTGGTGGTCAGTGCCAATGCCTCTTTGGGGCCTTGGTGAATCAGCTTGGTGAGGTCTTGGTCTAAGGCTTCACTGGCTTCTTCCAAAGTGGCTTGCACCACCGGATGATCATTCCACGCGTCGAGCATGCCCACCGATTGCGAGCCTTGTCCGGGAAAAACAAATGCAAATATCTTCATATTAATAGCGCAACAAAATCGAACCCCAAGCGAAGCCGCCGCCCACACCTTCGAGCATGATCAGTTGGCCAGCTTGAAACTTGCCCGACCGAGCGCCCGCATCCAGCGCCAGCGGGATGGAAGCGGCCGAGGTGTTGCCGTGGTCGGCCACCGTCAAGATGACTTTGTCCATAGAGAGCTTGAGTTTTTTGGCGGTGCTTTGAATGATGCGGATATTGGCTTGGTGCGGCACCAGCCAATCTAGGTCGGCGTCGGTCAGTCCGGCTTTGTCCAGCACCGAACGGGCGGTACGCTCAAGCACGCCGACAGCGAGTTTGAACACGGCTTGGCCATCCATTTTCAATACCGGGTCGCCCAAAATATGGCCGTTTTGTACATGTCCGGGCACGCATAACAGACCCACATGTTTGCCATCAGCATGAATATCGGTAGCCAAAATACCCGGCTGCGAGGAGGCCTCAAGCACCACCGCGCCCGCACCGTCGCCAAACAACACACAGGTGGTGCGGTCTTTGAAATCGAGCAAACGCGAGAACACTTCAGCGCCAACCACCAAGACGCGGCGGGCGCTTTGGGCGCGGATCATGGCGTCGGCCACGCTCATGGCATAGACAAAACCAGCACAAACCGCTTGCACATCAAAGGCCGGCGAGCCGGCAATGCCCGCGGCCTCTGCGTCGAGTTGCGAAAGTTTGTGTTGCAAGATGCAGGCAGTTGAGGGGAACACCATGTCAGGCGTGCTGGTGGCGACGATGATGAGATCGATGTCTTGGGGGCGCTTGCCCGCCGCTTGCAAAGCGTTTTTGCAGGCTTCAAAAGCCAAATCGCTGCTGTAAACACCCTCGCCAGCAAAGTGGCGAGCACGGATGCCGGTGCGCTCAACAATCCACTCATCAGAAGACTCCACGCCTTGCTTGGCCAAATCGGCCACCAACTCGGCATTGCTCAAACGCTGAGGCGGCAGGTAACTGCCGGTGCCGATGATGCGGGAAAAAACAGTCATATCAAGAATCAGGTGATGGCCTCAGCCGCAGAGGCCGCCGCCAGCAAAGGGGCTGCATGGGCCAAACGACGCTCAACGCGCGCGAGCAGTTGGTTGTTGGCCGCATCATACGCACGACTAAGTGCCACTTCAAAAGCCAATATGTCTGCAGAGCCATGGCTTTTGAACACCAAACCACGCAAACCCAGCAAGGCTGCACCATTGTGGCGACGATGATCAACGAGTTTTTTAAAGCCAGTTAGCGCTGGATAGGCGATTAAGCCAGCAATTTTAGTAAAGATATTGAGAGAAAAGCTCTTTTTCAAGAAGCCTGCAATCAGGCTGGCCAAACCTTCACTGGCCTTGAGAGCCACATTGCCGACAAAACCATCGCACACCACAATATCAACAGTGCCATGGAAAATATCATCGCCTTCGACATTGCCGTAAAAATTCAGATCGCCACTTTTAGCTGCAGAACGCAGCAATTCAGCTGTTTTCTTGATGTTTTCGCCGCCTTTAATATCTTCTTCGCCAATATTGAGCAGGCCCACAGACGGGTTGTCATGGCCGTAAAGCACCGACACCAAGGCGGTACCCATTAACGCGAATTGAAGCAAATGTTGGGGACTGCAGTCGACATTGGCGCCCATGTCCAGCATGGTGGTGGCGCCGCCCTTGGCATTGGGGAACTGGCCGGCAATGGCTGGGCGGTCTATGCCATCCAAGGTTTTGAGTACATAGCGGGCGATTGCCATTAAAGCAGCCGTGTTACCGGCAGAAATTGCCGCATCTGCCTTACCCTCGCGTACCTGCTCTATAGCCACGCGCATGGACGAGTCTTTTTTGCGTCGCAACGCAACTTCGAGGGAGTCCTCCATGGTCACCACCTCGGAGGCCGCCACCCAACTGGCGCGGGGGTGATGGAATTCGCTAATGGCTTG
>JABMMR010000335.1 GCA_013205525.1 Burkholderiales bacterium
GTCCATGGTTCGGCGCCAAAAATGCCGATACGCAAACTGCTGCTGCGGGGATCTAAGCCTTGGCGATCAAATTCATCGGCCAAGGCCAACATATAACTGGGCGTCACCATGATGATGTCGGGTGAAAAATCTTGCAGCAGCTGAACTTGCCTTTGCGTTTGACCTCCACCAAAAGGAATCACCGTCAAACCCAAATGCTCTGCCCCGTAGTGCGCGCCCAAGCCGCCCGTGAACAAGCCATAGCCGTAGCTGATGTGAACCTTGTCGCCAGGCTTGGCGCCAGCAGCCCGAATGCTGCGAGCAACGCATCCCGCCCACATGGCTATGTCATTTGCGGTGTAGCCCACCACCGTGGGCTTGCCTGTGGTGCCACTGGAGGCGTGGATACGCACAAGCTGATGTTGAGGAACCGCAAACATGCCAAAGGGGTAAGTCTCGCGCAAATCCGATTTGATGGTAAAGGGAAAGAGAGCCAAATCGGACAACTGTTTGCAATCATCCGGATGAACACCCACTGAATCAAATTTGGCGCGGGTGACCGCAGAGTTTGCATAAGCATGCTGCAGCGTTTTTTTCAAACGCTTTAATTGCAAACTGCGCAGTTCGTCAATGCTGGCTTTTTCGACAGGGTCTAGAGGGAGAAAATTTTGCTTCATGGTGGCACCACCATTCCTTGAATGTGTGCACTTTTGCCCCTGAATAAAGCAATCACTTCATTGTGTTGATTGCGAACCGTCATGTCGTACACACCGTGTCGACCGTTAAGCACAATCTCTTGCCCATCACAGGTCAAAACATCGTGTAACTGGGCTGGTTTTAAAAAATCTATTGAAGCCGAGGCAGCAAGCGCTACTTTGTTGTGGCTGTTGCAAGCAAACGCAAAAGTGGAGTCCGCCAAAGTAAATATAAAGCCGCCATGACAAATCTGGTGGCCATTCAAATGCGCAAGGGTTACTTGCAGGGTCATTCGTGCCTGTCCGGGCTTGCAAAAAACCAGCTCCATGCCCATGGTTTGCTGGGAGGCCACATCAGCGGAAAACATGGCTTCCCCCACCCGTTGGGCCAGCAAGTCTTCATCTGTCAGAGCAACCATCTTCAATGCCCGGTGAATTGGGGTGGACGCTTTTGTAAAAACGCGCTCACGCCTTCCATATAGTCATGCGTTTTGCCCAGAGCTGACTGGGTGTCGCGTTCTGTATCGAGTTGTTGGTTCAGGCTTCTTTGCCCTGCTTCTCTTAGCAACTTGCGGGTGGCGATCAAGGCTTGGGTTGGCATAGCGGCTAAACGCTGGGCCATTTGTAAAGCGGCTCCATGCACATCTTCTGAAACATCCCAGATCAAGCCCCACTCTTTGGCTTGTTGAGCCATCAATTTGTCGCCCGTCATGGCCAAGGCCATGGCGCGTGCCAAACCTAGGCGCTCGACCAAGAACCAGCTGCTGCCGGCGTCGGGAATCAACCCAATTTTGCTAAAGGCTTGAATGAATGATGCTTGGGGCGAGGCGATGGCAATATCGCAAGCCATCACAAACGAGGCACCCGCGCCCGCGGCGACACCGTTGACCGCCGCCACCGTGGGCATGCGCAACTGCTGAAGTCTGCGTGTGGTTGGGTTGAAGGCTTGGTCAATCACAGGGCCGGGGTCTGCGCGCTCTATCAGTTGAGGGCCTTCAGCAAAATCAAATTCCGATAAATCTGCACCCGCGCAAAAACCTCGCCCAGCTCCGGTGATGACCATGGCGCGAATAAGCGGATTGGCTTCGGCTTGATCGAAGGCGTCCCATAAATGCTGGTGCATTTCGCGTGTGAAACTGTTGAGCGCTTGCGGACGGTTAAGCGTCAACCAAGCCACGGGGCCGCGTTCTTCATAGCTCACTGTTTTTTCGATCATATATCTCTCCTTATGGGGTAATTTATCATCTCGGCGTTTTACATAAAGCTTGGTTATAGTTGGTTTCAAATACCAGACAGAAAGACAGCAATGAGCTATCAATTCATCCAAGTGCACACCCACGCAGAAAAAGTTGGGGTCATCACCCTGAACCGCCCCAAGCAATTGAATGCTTTGAATACAGAGCTCATGATTGAATTGGGCACAGCCCTTAAAGCTTTTGATGCAGATCCACTGATTGGCTGCATGATTTTGACAGGCAATGAAAAAGCCTTTGCGGCAGGGGCAGACATTGGCGCAATGGCGACCTTCACCTACGCCGACGTTTACAAAACCGAATACATCACCCGCGATTGGGAAACCCTGCGCAGCATTCGCAAGCCCGTCATCGCTGTCGTTGCAGGTTTTGCGCTGGGCGGCGGATGCGAAGTCGCCATGATGTGTGACTTCATCATCGCAGCAGACAACGCTCGTTTTGGACAACCCGAGATCAAGTTGGGCATCATTCCTGGTGCTGGCGGCACCCAGCGCTTGCCACGCGCCATCGGTAAAGCCAAAGCCATGGACTTGGCCTTAACCGGTCGAATGATGAACGCAGATGAAGCCGAGCGGGCAGGTCTGGTGAGTCGGGTGGTACCTCTAGATAAATTGATGGATGAAGCCCTTGGTGCAGCCCTGTCCATTTGCGACTACTCACAAATTGCAGTCATGTCAGCCAAAGAATCTGTCAACCGTGCATTTGAAAGCAGCTTGTCCGATGGCATCATGTTCGAGCGACGTATGTTCCATGCGCTGTTTGCCACCGAAGACCAAAAAGAAGGCATGGACGCGTTCGTGAACAAGCGCAAAGCTGTTTTTAAACATCAATAATCTTCAAGGAAACACCATGGATGACCACAACACTTCTGCGCCCAGTTCATCTCGAAGCTGGCTGATGCTGGCGTTTAAGTCTTTGCTTGGCGTGGTGGTTCTTGCCGTGGCGATTTTCTTTGTAGGCCCTCGCAACGAATTTGGCAGCGACACGCCGACTGCGCGGGCCATGCCCACCCAGCAATTGAATGAGCTCGATGCTTGGATAGCAGATTCGGAATCAAAGTTCAGTGAGATCAAGCCAGGTACTGCCAAAGGGATTGTGTGGGCCAACCCAGAACAGCAAAA
>JABMMR010000336.1 GCA_013205525.1 Burkholderiales bacterium
GGCAGCCTGCTGGTGAGCCAAGCGCTGCGCTGTCAGTGGTGGTGACAGTTGTTGCTGTGTTACTTTTAAGTTTTCAAGTATTGCTTTTTCATCGCGATAAATTGGTGGCGATGAATCTCAGTGTGTCACCCCTCTTCAATACTGTTTGTCAAAGGCTAGGCTGTAGTGTGGACTGGCCTAAAGAGGCCGATAAGGTTGCCATCGACAGCAGCCATTTCAAACAACTCGGCGAGGATAAATTTTCATTCACTTTGTCAGTTAAAAACCAAGCGCCTTATTTTCTAGGTACACCGGCACTTGAGTTAACGCTAACCAATGAAGAGCAAGGCGACGTGGTTCGCAAGGTCTGGTTGGCCCAAGAGGTCGGCTTGGCCAGTATGCTCAGACCCCTGCGCACACAAACTGTTGAACTGGTGTTCGCGGTAGATGCAGCCTGGGCTGGCAAAATCAACGGTTACCGCGCATTACTTTTTTACCCTTAACCCCGATAGGATTTTTCATGGCAGCACTGATTTGTGGTTCTTTGGCGTTTGACACCATCATGCATTTTGAGGGTCGTTTCAAAGAGCAAATTTTGGCTGAGCAGCTGCATATTTTGAACGTGTCTTTTCTTGTGCCGCGCCTACAGCGTGATTTTGGGGGCTGTGCTGGCAATATCGCTTACAGCATGAAGCTCTTAGGTGCACAACCTCTGCCTATGGCAACCTTGGGCAATGACGGCGCCACATATTTGCAGCGCTTGCAAGAGTTGGGTATATCAACCACTTACATCAAGATGGTGGAGGATACCTACACCGCCCAAGCCATGATCATGACCGATTTGGACAACAACCAAATCACGGCTTTCCATCCAGGCGCCATGATGCAGGCCCATGCTTTGCATGTGCACAAAGACCCGGATATTCGTTTGGGCATCATTTCACCAGATGGGCGAGACGCCATGCTCTTGCATGCACAGCAGATGGCTGATGCAGGCATACCTTTTGTATTTGATCCGGGCCAAGGCTTACCTATGTTTGATGGCCAAGAACTTCGCCACTTCATTGAACTGGCAACATGGGTGACAGTCAATGACTATGAGGGAAAAATGTTGAGTGACCGCACGGGTTGGAGCTCTGCAGAAATTTCCGCCCATGTCAAAGGCTTGGTGGTGACTTTAGGCGCACAGGGTTGTGAGGTATGGGAGCAGGGTCAAAAACATTTGGTTGATCCCGTCAAAGCCCAAGCTGTTGTGGACCCCACCGGTTGTGGAGACGCTTGGCGGGGAGCCATGCTTTTTGGCTTGGAGCAGGGCTGGGATTTGGTCAAGTGTGCCGAATTAGGCAACCGCATAGGCTCGATCAAAATAGCCAGTCGCGGACCTCAAAATTACCAATTGACATAAAAAAACCCGGTGCGTGCACCGGGTTGGTCTAAAACTGTCACAGCTGTTTCAGTTAGGGTTTTGTTGCTGTTGGAAAAGGCCAAGCAGCTTGCGGGTTCAGCGTGGTTTGAGCCACGTGTTGCGTTGCTGAGGGCTTGGTTGCGTGAGCAGCAGGTTTGTGGGCGACTGGTTTAGCAGTCACTTTTTTCGCTGGCGCTTTTTTTACAACTGGCTGCTTGGTTGCTATTTTCTTAGCGATTACTTTTTTTTTTGGCGCAGCTTTTTTAGCCGGCGCTTTTTTTGCAGCTACTTTTTTCGCTGCAGGCTTCTTAGCTGCTACTTTTTTAGCCGGTGCTTTTTTTGCAGCTGCTTTTTTAGCCGGTGCTTTTTTCGCTACAGGCTTTTTCTTTGCTGCTGCTTTTTTAGCCGGTGCTTTTTTCGCTACAGGCTTTTTCTTTGCTGCTGGTTTTTTAGCAGGTGCTTTTTTAGCTACAGGTTTCTTAGCTGCTGCTTTTTTAGCGGCTGGTTTCTTAACCGCAGCTTTTTTCGCTACGGGCTTCTTCTTTGCTGCTGGTTTTTTTGCAGCGGATTTTTTTGCAGTTGCCATTAGATACTCCTAGATCAAGTTCTCAGATCGTTGGTTCAAAACACTTGGCCCTTTTTCAAAGCCAAGAGATTCATGGAACTGGACCCGGGTCCAATTCCATGAACGAGGTGTGTTCCACCATGACTTGGCTGAAATAAGCCAATGAATGGGTGAACAAATGGAGAAAACATGTTTTTTATCAGTCCCAAGACAGCGCGCCGCCGGTTTGGTATTCAATCACACGTGTTTCAAAGAAATTACGTTCCTTTTTCAAATCGATCATTTCGCTCATCCAAGGAAACGGATTTTCTTCGTTGGGGTACAAGGTTTCTAAACCGATTTGTGTGGCACGGCGGTTGGCAATGTAGCGCAAGTAGCCTTTGAACATTGACGCATTCATGCCAAGTACGCCACGAGGCATGGTGTCTTCCGCATAGCGGTACTCAAGTTCAACGGCTTGGTGAAACAGATCAATGATGTCGGCTTTAAATTCACTTGTCCACAAATGTGGGTTTTCAAGCTTGATTTGGTTGATGAGGTCAATACCAAAATTGCAATGCATAGACTCATCACGCAAAATATATTGGTACTGCTCGGCTGCCCCAGTCATTTTATTTTGACGCCCCAAGGCCAAAATTTGGGTAAAGCCCACATAAAAGAACAAACCCTCCATCAGACAAGCAAACACGATAAGTGACTTGAGCAAGGTTTGGTCGGTTTCAGGCGTGCCCGTATGAAAATTGGGGTCCATGATCGCACCGATAAAGGGGATCAAGAACTCGTCTTTATTCCTTATAGAGGCAACCTCGTTGTAGGCATTGAAAATTTCACTCTCATCCAGGCCCAGAGATTCAACGATGTACTGGTAGGCATGGGTGTGAATGGCTTCTTCAAATGCTTGGCGTAGCAAAAACTGGCGACATTCTGGCGCTGTGATGTGGCGATAAGTGCCCAACACAATGTTGTTGGCTGCCAGCGAATCGGCAGTGACGAAGAATCCAAGATTGCGCTTGACGATAAGCCGCTCGTCCTCGGTCAGGCCGTTAGGATCTTTCCACAAAGCGATATCGCGGGTCATATTGACCTCTTGCGGCATCCAATGGTTGGCGCAGGTGGCTAAGTATTTTTCCCAGGCCCATTTGTATTTGAAAGGCACCAATTGATTGACATCGGTTTGACCATTGATGATGCGCTTGTCGGCTGCATTGACGCGACGACCTGCGGTAGGTGCGGCAGATGCAGAGGGAGACGCTGCGGGTAGGGCAGCAACAACAGCACCATCATCAAGTACACGGGTGGTGGGGGTTGCGGTCGAAGCAGCAAGGGGCGGCATCGCCATGTTTGAATTCAAGGCAGCAGCGGCTAATGGCTGTGCTTCTTCTTCCCAGGTCAACATAGTAAATTTTCCATCTTTGAGATTATGAATGGAGAAATGAGAAATTCACAGTATTCATTCGCATTACTCCTTGGTTTTGTTGTTGAATTGCGTCGCTGCTCGAGTCGATGTTATGTGCTTGAGCAGCGCACTCGTTATTGACAGGCCTCACATGTGGGGTCATCGGTACCACACACTTTGATGTCGGTTGCTGGTGCTTGCGATTGAACTTGCGCGCGCGCACTGGCTGCAGCAATTTCCATCGCACTCAAGCCAGAACCAGATGCAGAGCCGGAGGCCACAGCGTTGTGCGAGCCAGATTGAACGGTGGATTTCTCCACTTGCGTCGCACTGGAGGTGCGCAAATAGTAGGTGGTTTTGAGGCCGCGTAACCATGCGAGCTTGTAGGTCTCATCGAGTTTTTTACCGGAGGCGCCGGCCATGTAAATATTCAAAGACTGGGCTTGATCTATCCACTTTTGACGACGCGCTGCAGCTTCTACCAACCACTGAGTTTCCACTTCAAAGGCGGTTGCATATAACTCCTTGAGGTCTTGCGGAACACGGTCTATGGGACGCAAAGAGCCATCAAAATGCTTGAGGTCCATGACCATGACATCGTCCCATAAACCCAGGCGCTTGAGGTCTTTGACCAAATAGGAATTGATGATGGTGAACTCACCGGATAAATTGGATTTAACCGACAAGTTGCCAAAACAAGGCTCAATGGATGCGTCTACGCCAACAATATTGGAGATGGTGGCCGTTGGGGCAATCGCCACGCAATTAGAGTTGCGCATGCCGTCGGTTTTGATTTTTTGACGCAGTGCATCCCAGTTGAGGGTGATGCTGCGGTCTACTTCAATGAAGCCGCCTCGGGCTTTTTCCAGCATATTCAGGGTGTCGAGTGGCAATATGCCTTGGTCCCACAAAGAGCCTTGGTAGGTGGAGTAACGCCCACGCTCTTTGGCGAGTTCGGTAGACGCCCAATAAGCGTAATAGCAAACGGCTTCCATAGAGGTGTCTGCAAAATCGACAGCGGCTTGAGACGCATACGGCACACGCATTTCATACAAACTGTCTTGGAAAGCCATGATGCCCATGCCGACAGGGCGGTGTTTGAAGTTGGAATCGCGCGCTTTTTTGACAGCGTAGTAGTTGATGTCGATCACGTTATCCAGCATGCGCATGGCCGTGGTCACCGTGCGCTTGAGTTTGTCGTGATCGAGTTCGGGTCCTTTGACGCCTTGTTTAAGGTGACGAATCAGGTTGATCGAACCTAAATTACACACGGCGGTTTCTGTGTCGCTGGTGTTGAGCGTGATTTCGGTACACAGATTGGAGGAGTGCACAACACCCACATGCTGCTGCGGCGAGCGCACATTGCATGCGTCTTTGAAAGTGATCCAAGGGTGACCCGTTTCAAACAACATGGTGAGCATCTTGCGCCACAGGTCGGCGGCTTGCAAAGTTTTGGTGGGTTGAATCAGGCCTTGCTTGGCTTGTGTTTCGTAGTTGGTGTAGGCCTTCTCAAACTCACTTCCGAACTTATCGTGCAAATCTGGGGTGGTCGAGGGTGAAAACAAAGTCCATTCACCTTTTTCCATGACACGTCGCATGAACAAATCGGGAATCCAGTTGGCGGTGTTCATATCGTGGGTACGCC
>JABMMR010000337.1 GCA_013205525.1 Burkholderiales bacterium
ATCTTGACTGATGCCAAATGAAAGAAAAAGTTTTTCAGCACTTGAAAAACCCGCACCAAGTTGCAGCGAGCCAGTGGGTTTTTCAGCAACTCTTAAATTGATGTCCACCTGATCCGGAGAACCCGGTACTTCCTGGGTATCAATAGCAACCTCGGTGAAATAGCCCAAACGATCTACACGATCGCGAGACAAGCGAATACGCTCGCCGTCATACCAAGACGACTCCATCTGCCTGAACTCGCGACGAATGATGTCATCTTTGGTTCGATCATTGCCTGAAATATTGATGCGCCGGACATAGGCCCTGCGCGATGGATCGGCTTGCAAAACGACCTGAACTTGATTGGTGGCGCGGTCGACCTCTGTACGAGGCTCAACTCGCGCAAATGCGAACCCGAAATTACCGAAGTAGTCGGAAAATGCCTTGATGGTTTGCACCACATCCGATTGGTTATAAGGCTCCCCGGGTTTAATTGAAATTAGCGACTTAAATTCGTTGTCACGCCCCAAGTAATAGCCCTCCAACATGATGCGGGACACCACAAAACTGTTTCCTTCTGTGACGTTGATGGTGATGCTGATGTCTTGCTTGTTGGCAGAAATAGCAACCTGAGTGGAATCGACTCGAAATTCCAGATAGCCCCTGGAAAGATAGTATGACTTGATCGATTCCAAATCCGCATTCAATTTGGCCTGAGAGTAACGGTCTGATTTGGTATACCAAGCCATGTAGTTGGGTTCCGACAAGTCAATTTGATCTTTAAGCGTTGACTCGTCAAAAGCCTTTGTGCCCACAATGCGCAAAGACTTGATACGAGCCACATCACCCTCAACCACCGTGAAGTTCAAGTTCACGCGGTTACGGTCAGATGGGGTAATCGTGGTTACCACCTCAGCGCCATATAAACTTTTATTGATGTACTGGCGCTTTAACTCTTGCTCGGCTCTGTCGGTCAAGGCTTTGTCATAGCTGCGGCCCTCTGACAAGCCAATATCTTTGAGCGCTTTGCGTAAAGTGTCTTTGTCAAACTCTTTGATGCCAACAAAATCTACTGCTCCGATGATGGGCCGCTCTTCAACAATGACAATCACAACGGCGGCACTTACTTCAATGCGCACATCTTTAAACAAACCAAGCGCGAAAAGATTACGAATGGCCAGCGTACCTTTTTCATCACTGTAGTTTTCGCCAACGCGAAAAGGCACGGTTGCCAAAACAGTACCTGGTTCAATCCGTTGAAGCCCCTCAATACGAATATCCTTAATTTGGAAAGGCTCGACAGCTTTGGCTGCAGGCCATAAACAAAGTGATACGAGCAAAACAAAAATATATTTAAAGACAACAAAGGACAGATTTGAGTTCATAAAAAAGGTTTTGGGAGGGGGATTATTTATGGGCATCAAGTCAACCAACGCAAAACATCGTTAAACAACGCCGCGAACATCATGAGAGCCACCATGGAAATACCCATGACCTGCAATCGCTCGAGCCACTCTTGGGAGGGCGCACTTCCAGTGACTGACTCCCAAAGATAATACATCAGGTGCCCGCCATCGAGCATGGGGATAGGCAGCAGATTTAAAAGCCCAACGCTCAGGCTGATCAGAGCGACGAATTGGACAAAAGAACGCCAGCCCTGCTCAGCAGTTTTTCCTGCATATTCCGCCATGGTCAAGGGCCCACTCAATTGTTGCCATCCGCTGTTGGTGGTGATCAATTTACCCACGGCAATAAATGTCATTTTTGATTGCAACAAAAGAGTATTGAAGGCTATATTCATTCCGCCCACAAAACCGTGCTGAACCCAAACCATCTCGGCGTCGCGTCCAAGAACCGCATCAATTTTCGAGATACGCCTGCCATCAACCTCTCGCACGTCGGGGAGCATGCTCAGCATAAGAGTTTTTCCATCAGCCCTTTGGATTTCCCAGACCTGGACCGCTGAAGCAGACCGAATGAGTTGAATCACATGTTGGGCGTCATTGACCATGCGGCCATCAATTTTTAAAACCAAATCACCCTCTGACAAACCGGCCTTGGCAGCTGGCCCCTCTTTCAGAACTTTGACAATATAGGGCTTGCTGTAAGCACCAGTCATGCCCAGTCGCGCCATGCCCGAGACTGTTGTGTCGTCCTTGACATCGGCAACCAAAATAGCAGTCGCCCTTGGTGCATCTCTTGGAGGCGATGTAACTTCTAATTCAAAATTATTTCGCTCATGGACGGCCATGTCAATGAGCCACTTCAGGTGTTCCATGCTTTGAACCGCCTGCCATTCATCTGCTTGGATAGAAAATTTTCTAACCAAATCCCCACTTCGCAGTCCAGCCGATTCGGCTATTGAACCCGTTGCTGGCGTTGCAATGATGGCGGCTGCTTGCTGAGTCCCCACCCATTGCACAAGCGCATACAAAAAAAGTGTAAACAATAAATTAGCCAAAGGGCCAGCAGCCACAATGCAAGACCTGGCCCATAAGGATTGGCGATTGAAAGCGTTTTGTGTTTCGCTTGGCGTCACCTCTTGATCGCGCTCATCCAGCATCTTGATAAAACCACCCAATGGCAGAGCGCACACAGTGAACTCTGTAGGCAGGTTCAGTCCAGGTTGCAGTCGAGTCCATCGCAACAAGGGTTTGCCAAAACCTATGGAGAAACGTAAAACCCGTACCTTGAACCATAAGGCTGCCCGGTAGTGTCCGTACTCGTGCACAAAAATAACAACGGTCAACGCAAGCAAAAAAGCCAGTATGGTGTTCATCATGTCTGTGCGCTAAGCAAGGTCCAGAATAAATTGCTTTGCTGAAACTCGAGAGCGCTGATCTAACTCCAGCAAGTCTTCCAAGCCAGTAATGGCTGTGGGCAATACCTTCTCCAGCATTGCCATATTCAAGAGGTGAATTTGATCAAAACGTATTTTCTTGTCCAAAAATGCAGCAACAGCGACTTCATTGGCCGCATTCAAAACCGTGGTGGTTCCAGGTGCTGCGTCCAAGGCTTGCCAAGCCAGCTTCAAACTGGGAAAGCGCTCATGATGGCCATGATCTTCAAAAGACTCAAAGCTCATAGCGGGTAATTGCCTGAAGTCTAAATTTGCAGCCCCCGAGGCCATTCTCTGGGGCCAAGACAGTCCGTAAGCGATAGGCACACGCATATCGGGTGTACCCAATTGAGCAACCACAGAACCGTCAACAAACTGCACCATGGAATGCACAATGCTTTGAGGGTGAATGACAACCTCGATACGGTCAGGTGCCATGCCAAACAAATACTTGGCCTCGATCACCTCCAAGGCTTTATTCATCATGGTGGCTGAATCGACAGATATTTTTCTGCCCATCACCCAGTTGGGATGCGCACACGCCTGCTCTGGGCTGACATCACGCAAAGTCAGCGGGTCTCTACAACGAAAAGGCCCACCAGAAGCTGTCAGGATAATTTTGTCAACACTTTGCGCCCAAGAGGATGGGTCTTGTGGCAATGCTTGAAAGACTGCAGAGTGTTCGCTGTCAATAGGCAAGAGTTGAGCGCCGCCTGATTTGACTGCATCAAGAAAAAATTGACCACCGACAACCAATGCTTCCTTATTGGCCAAAAGAAGCCTTTTCCCCGACTTAGCCGCCGACAGGCAAGAAGGCAAACCAGCAGCCCCCACAATGGCGGCCATCACAGTGGTAACACGCTCATCACAAGCCACCTCGATCAAGGCACTCGCACCGCTCAGCACTTGTGTGGGTAAATTTTCAGCAAGTAATTTTTCTCGCAGTAAATTGGCAGCACTCTCATCGACCATCACAGCAAACAGGGGTTTAAATTGCGCGCATTGGGCAAGCATTAAATCGACTTGTTTCGCCCCTGTGAGGGCGAAAATCTGAAATTTATCTGGGTGGCGAGAAACCACATCCAAAGTGTTTACGCCTATCGAGCCAGTTGAACCCAAAATAGTCAGCATTTGTGTCATAGCTTTCATAACAAAGCCAACATGACCGCCAGGGGCAGAGTTGGCAACAGTGCGTCTATGCGGTCGAGAATGCCACCGTGGCCTGGTAGCAATTGACTGCTGTCTTTGGCGCCGGCACTGCGCTTAACCAATGACTCAACCAAGTCGCCCACTACGCTCATCATCACCAAAAATATCAAGCCCAAAATGAAAACAACAATGCCATGGGCATACAGTCGATCAAATAGACTTTGAGTAGGCAAAGAGAAATACTCAACAACTGCCAGCCAACTAAACCCCATGAAAAATACACCCAGCATGGCGCCCCCCACACCTTCCCAAGTTTTCCCAGGGCTGATTTCAAAGGCTAATTTATGCTGTCCCCAGGCTTTACCCGAAAAGTAGGCGGCTATATCGGCCATCAAGACCAATAAAAGAACAGATAGCAAGAAATCAAAA
>JABMMR010000338.1 GCA_013205525.1 Burkholderiales bacterium
GCCTCAAACAGGCTTTGTACGCTCAGGTCAGCCGAAGGTGTGCGGCGCATGCCAAACACCAACTCTGGCTCTAGGCGCGGCTGGCTCATGCGGCTGATGTCAACAGTGGCCTCGCCATGCGTATTGGCGTAGGTAAGGGTGGTGTCCCACACTGTGCCCCAGATGGGTTCGAACACTTGGTAGCGCTCCCAAATGCTGCGGTTGGTAAAACCGATTTTGAAGCCACGCGGCGTTTCGCCACGTTGAACGCGCAACTGGCGCACTTGCAAAGCGGTTTGGTAGGCGAGCGCCACGTCGCTGGGGATGGCAGCCACGCTGTCTGCGGGCCACAGGCTGGCTTGGTCGAGGTGCTGCAAAAGTGTTTCGGGTGTCATGGTGGGTGCTCGTGTGGGGCAGGGCGCAGACTATCATCGCCCATGGCCATCAAATCTACCATCTACAAGGCGCAGCTGCAGATCGCCGACATCGACCATGGCTATTACGCCGACCATGCGCTGACCTTGGCGCGCCACCCCAGCGAGACTGACGAGCGCATGATGGTGCGACTCGCCGCGCTTTCCATGAACGCCCATGAGGTGCAAGACCTGTGTCAAGGCGATGCTGTCTTGGCGTTTGGGGCGGGTTTGTCTGACCCCGATGACCCGGATGTATCGATCACTGATTTCACCGGCCGCAAGCGGGTCTGGATTGAGGTGGGTCAACCGGAAGAAAAACCCATGCTGCGTGCTTGCAGCAAATCGGATGCGGTGCTGGTCTATGCCTTTTCTCATTCAGCCGATATCTGGTGGCGCGGCATAGAGAACAAATTGCACCGCAACGATAAGCTCAAAGTGATACGCATACCTGCCGAGGCGTCACAAGCCATGGCTGCCATGGCAGAGCGCAGCATGCAATTGCAAGTCACCCTGCAAGAGGGCAGCGTGACGCTGAGCAGCAACTTGGGCAGTGTGCATTTCGAGCCGGTGGTGTGGCGCTAGGGCGTTCAGTGCGCGCTGGGTAATTCGTCCCAACAGGTGGTAAAGCGTGGCGAACGGTTGGCGCTGCGCATGCGCCAGTCGCGGCTGGTGCCCGTGGCAGCGAGATGGATGGTGTCGCGTCCGAAATGCAGGTTGAGGTGATCGAGTGTTTTCATCAGGGCGGCATCCCGCGTGCGTGTCACCGTGTCCTCAAACAAACCATGTTGCTGCCGCTGCGCTTCGCTTAAGGCGGTGAGCATCACGCCGGCTTTTTTATAGGCAAAACCGGCGCGAAATATTTTGCGCAAAGCTACCCATACCGCGTCACTCAGTAAACGGGAGTCGTCGCTGGGCTCGGGCAAAGGCACCAAGAGGCTGGCGTTGTACTGGGGCTCATCGGGTTTGAAGGGGTTGGTGCGGATGAAGACGTGAACAGCGCCTGCCAGCGACTGCTGGGCACGCAGTTTTTCACCTGCCCGTGCCACATGTGCACTGAGGGCTTCGCGCAACTCGACCACACTGTGTACCGGTCTGCCAAAGCTACGCGACGCCATGATTTGTTGCTTCGGTGGGGTGATGTCTTCCAGCCCCAAACAACTGATGCCACGCAACTCGCAGACGATGCGCTCCATCACCACGCCAAAGCGCTCACGCAAGCGGGTAGGCGGCGTGTTGCGCAAGTCGAGCACGGTGTGAATCTCCATCTCGGCCAAGCGCCGCGCCGTGCGACTGCCCACGCCCCAAACCTCGCGCACCTCGGTTTGCGCCATCCAGTCTTGACGCTCTGGGCGCGACAGGGCATTCAAATCGCACACGCCTTCGAACACCGCTTGCTTCTTGGCCAGATGGTTGGCGAACTTGGCCAAGGTTTTGGTCGGGCCTATGCCCACGCACACGGGCAAGCCCGTCCACTGGCGAATGCGTTGGCGCATTTGCCGCCCCAACGCCACACCACCGCCGTGCAGCGGCAGCACTTGCTCGACGCGTAAAAAGCTTTCGTCGATGCTGTAGACCTCAAGGTCTGGCGCGTAATCGCGCAAGATGTCCACCACCCGTTGACTCATGTCGGCGTACAGCGTGTAGTTGGATGAAAACGCCTCGATGCCATGCAGCAATGCCAAGTCTTTGAGTGAGAACCACGGTGCGCCCATCTTCACGCCCAAGGCTTTGACTTCGTTGGAGCGCGCCACCGCGCAGCCATCGTTGTTGGAGAGCACCACCATGGGGATGTTGTGCAGTCGCGGCTGAAACACGCGCTCGCAACTGACGTAGAAGTTGTTGACATCAACCAGCGCAAACTGTGCGGGGGTGTTCATGCCTAGCCCCCGCGTGTCAAGCGCCGCACCACGCCGACCACCACGCCCCACACCTCCAAAGGGCGCTCGGCGCTGAGCACAATCGCTTGGTAGGCGGGGTTGTCGGGGCGCAACTCGATGCGCCCGTGTTGTTGGTGTAAGCGTTTGATGGTGTAGTCGCCTTCAACCACGGCGATGACGATGTCGTTGTGGCGTGCTTGCAGCGAGCGGTCCACCACCACTTTATCGCCGTCTTCAATACTGGCGCCACGCATGGAGTCGCCGCGCACATTGAACATGAACGTAGCGGGTTTGTGGCGCACCAAATAGTCGTTGAGGTCGAGGCTGTCTTCGGTGTCGTCCGCTGCCGGCGAAGGAAAGCCTGCCGACATGCGGTGCAGCAACAGGCGCAGCGGCGCGCCGCTGGGCTGGGCTTCTAGGGCTTGGGGATGTTGGTGCAGGGTTGGCATGTCAAGAGGGTATAAATACTGTATAAAAACACAGTTTAACGGAGTTTAATCAGCGATGTGAGAAACAGTGTGTTGGGTTCGGGGTGCTATCCTGCACGCCCAGCCCTAGCTGCCCCAACGCTTTGTAGACAAGGTTTTCACCATGACGATTCCCTCCCTGATGCGCTTCATCGACCACGGCAGTGGCGGTGCCCCCGAGGTCTTGCAAGCCGCCCAGACCGGCTGGCCCGTGCCGGCCGCTGGCGAGGTCTTGGTCAAGGTGGCTTATGCGGGTGTCAATCGCCCCGATTGCTTGCAGCGCAGTGGGCGCTATCCGCCCCCGCTCGGTGCTTCGCCCATTTTGGGTCTGGAAGCCTCGGGCCATGTGGTGGCATTGGGCGAGGGCGTGACGCAGTGGAAGGTGGGTGACGCGGTGTGTGGCTTGGCCAATGGTGGCGCCTACGCCGAGTATGTCAGCATCCCCGAGGGGCAAGCTTTGCCTGTTCCCGAGGGTTTAAGCCTGTTGCAAGCAGCGGCTTTGCCCGAAAACTATTTCACTGTGTGGACCAATGTGTTCCAGCGCGGACGTCTGCAGATGGGTGAAACTTTCTTGGTGCATGGCGGTTCTTCGGGCATTGGCTTGACGGCCATCCAATTGGCCAAAGCGTTTGGCGCCAAAGTGCTGTGTACCGTGGGCAATGCTGACAAGGTGGCGGCTTGTTTGAAGGCCGGTGCTGATGTGGCCATCGATTACCGTCAGCAAGACTTTGTGGCCCAAGCGCTTGCCGCCACCGAGCAAAAAGGTGTGAACATTATTTTGGACATGGTGGGCGGCGACTATATGCAGCGTAATTTGCAGACCTTGTCCATCGACGGTCGCTTGGTGCAAATCGCGTTTTTACAGCACTCGAAAACCGAGGTGGACTGGATTGCCCTGATGGTCAAGCGCCTGACCTTCACAGGCTCCACCTTGCGCCCCCGCAGTGCAGCAGACAAGGCGCAAATGGCCTACGAGCTGAAAACGCAGGTTTGGCCCTTGCTAGAAAAGGGCCAAGCTTTGCCTGTTATTCACCAAGTGTTCGATCTAGACCAAGCCGCGCAAGCCCATGCCCTGATGGAGTCGTCTGCCCACATCGGAAAAATCATGCTCAAGGTGGCGGGGGGTTGAGGCGGCATGTGCCACATGTACCGTAAAGCGTAAGTTCGTGCCTGTCTACCTGAAAGCCATCAGGGGCCAGTTCTTGCAAGTTACCAGGGCAATCGTGTATGTCGTACACCTTGTCGCAAAGTGTGCAGTGGAAATGGTGATGGTGGTGGTGGTGCGATGACTCGTAGCGGGGGTTCTCCCCCGGCAGGTAGACCGTGCCAATCAGGCCGTTTTCAAGCAATGATTTGATGTTGCGGTAAACCGTGGCGATGCCCATGCCTGGCGCCTCTGCCGTCGCGGCATCCAAAATTTCTTGCGCCAATAAGGGACGTTCGGCGGTTTTGATCGCGTTGAGGATGGCCGTGCCTTGTTTGGTAATACGTTCCATAGGATGAGTGGTTTATGTGATAATGAATTATCATTATCGTGTAACGGAGGATTCCATGGTGCGATTTTCACCCCAAAACC
>JABMMR010000339.1 GCA_013205525.1 Burkholderiales bacterium
GCCCTGACAAGCAGGTAAATTACTTTGCCCATACGCAGTGCCAACCAGCAAGACAAGAAGAATTGTGTAAAAAGCTTTCATAGCCTCACATATTACTCATTTTCAGATTGAATGCCTGCGTAAGTGATCCCTTGAGCAAAACAGAGCGTAAAGGATGGGGATGGAACCATCCTGCAAAACAGGGGGGTGGGGGTATGGTGGGGGTCAGGCTGGCGGGAAATTGAAGGGGTAGGGGGGTGTCGTAGCGCTTGAAAACGATCCTAGCCAATGCAGAGGTCTGGCTTCAACAAGCAACCATGAACTAAGACAAGCGAAGATTTATTGGTATGTCTTATGGTATGTATAAAACAAAAACGCCTCCGAAGAGGCGTATTCATTGGGTAGCTGGCGGAAACGGAGAGATTCGAACTCTCGATAAGGCTCTACACCCTATACTCCCTTAGCAGGGGAGCACCTTCGGCCACTCGGTCACGTTTCCAGAAGATTTATTATGCCTGATTCTGCTCTAAGTCAAAGGCTTTATGCAGGGCACGCACCGCTAACTCTAGGTATTTCTCGTCAATCACCACAGAAGTCTTGATTTCGCTGGTGGAAATCATCTGAATATTGATGCCCTCGTTGCTCAAACATTCAAACATCCTGCTGGCCACACCCACATGGCTGCGCATACCAATACCGACGATAGACACCTTGCAAATTTTGGCGTCACCTAAAACTTCCGCCGCACCCAAGTCCGCCATGACTTGGGTTTTAAGCAATTCCATCGCGCGCGGATGGTCGTTGCGGTTGACGGTGAAGCTGAAATCGGTCAATCCACCTTTGCTGATATTTTGAATGATCATGTCCACTTCAATATTGGCAAGGGCTACTGCGCCTAAAATTTTGAAGGCAATACCCGGCTTGTCGGGCACGCCGATGATGGAGATTTTGGCTTCATCGCGGGTAAAGGCGATGCCCGATACGATGGCTTGTTCCATTTGTTCGTCTTCCTCAAAAGTAATCAAAGTGCCAGACTTGGCTTCCTCATGAATATCTATGTCCCATGGCGTGAAGCTAGACAACACACGCAGAGGCACTTTGTATTTGCCGGCAAATTCCACCGAGCGAATTTGCAAGACCTTGCTGCCAAGGGACGCCATCTCCAACATTTCTTCAAAGCTTACCGTATGCAAACGGCGCGCATCGGGCACGACACGCGGGTCGGTGGTGTACACGCCATCGACATCGGTGTAAATCAAGCACTCGGCAGCTTTCATGGCCGCCGCCACCGCAACCGCCGAGGTGTCCGAGCCCCCGCGCCCCAAGGTGGTGATGTGGCCGTGGGAGTCAACGCCCTGAAAACCGGTGATGATGACCACTTTGCCTGCCGCCAAATCGGCACGCACACGCGCGTCGTCGATAGACTCGATACGCGCTTTGGTGAATGAACTGTCGGTGCGAATAGGCACTTGCCACCCCGCGTAGCTGACAGAGGGCAAGCCCTCGGCTTGCAAGGCAATCGCCAACAAAGCCGAAGAGGCTTGCTCGCCGGTGGCGGCCAAAGCGTCGAGCTCTCGGAAATAGTCTGTTTGGCTGCCGCTGGGTGCCAATTCCTTGGCCAGCCCCAGAAGGCGGTTGGTCTCGCCACTCATGGCCGAAGGAACCACCACCATTTGATGCCCCGCCTTGGCCCATTTGGCCACGCGTTTGGCAACGTGTTGAATGCGCTCGGCGGTGCCCATAGAGGTACCACCGTATTTGTGAACAATCAAGGCCATCGTAGTAGTTGTTATGTGTATGCGAAAGCGTTCAATTGTACCAATCGATGTGGTCTTCGACTCGGCGCACAAAGCCTTCGCCTACTTTGATATCAATCTGATGCCCGCGTGTACGACAAGCGTCGATTTGGTGCAGCAGTTGATCGAGTTGCGCCGTGCTGCAAGCGACTTGGCGCTGCTGCAACCAAGCGCGAAGCACATTGGCTTGACGCGGGGCGCTGAGTTGCTGCAAAGGCAATAACCGAGGCGGCACGCCTATGCGTTGTAAATCAATGAGGGCCATGTCGTCTAAAACCAGTTGCGCTTGTGCTGCATGCCGTGCGCTGCGGCCAAAGGTTTGGCGAAATGAAGGAAATGCTTTATCAAGTGCTGGGAGCAATTGATGCCGGATGCGGTTGCGGGTGTAGCGCTGGTCTTGGTTGGTCGGGTCTTCAATCCAAGTCACGCCCTCTTGCAACAACCAATCGCGCAGTTGTTGAGATGGCACATCCAACCAAGGGCGATGAATACGTAAGCCCCCACGCGCGGCCAGTGCGGGCATGGCCGACAAGCCTGGCAAGCCGGCTCCCCGCGTCAATGCCAGCAACACAGTTTCCACCTGATCATCAGCATGTTGCGCCAAGGCAATGTCTTGAACAGTACCACCCCAATGGGTTTGCAACACTTGGGCATAGGCTTGGTAGCGTGCAAGCCTGGCAGCATCTTCAGGGCTTTCGCCGCTGGCAGCGTGCGCGTGAACACGGGTGATCACCAAAGGCACAGACCACAAGTCACACAAGATTTGGCAATGGGCGGCAAAGTCATCTGCCGCCACCTGTAAACCGTGGTGCACATGAACCGCACGCACCTGCGTGGGCCAACGCCGAACGCAAGCCAACAGCAAAGCACAAGAGTCTGCGCCGCCGCTCAAGGCGACAGCGAAAGGCAAAGACGGTGAAAAGTGCGCTAAAGAGGGAGGCGCCAAGTCAGCGTGATTCGGCTTTGGTGTCGGTGAATCGACCATAGCTTTGCAAGCGCTCGTAACGTCTGTCAAGCAGTTCTTTGGGCTTGAGGTCGCTGACTTGACGCCATGCGTCATTGAGTCCGCGCTTGAGTTGCGAGGCCATGAGTTTGGTGTCGCGGTGTGCCCCGCCCACGGGTTCATTCACGATTTTGTCGACCAAGCCCAAAGCCTTTAAGCGGTGAGCCGTGATGCCCAAAGCATCAGCGGCATCGGACGCGCGCTCAGAGGTTTTCCATAAAATAGACGCACATCCCTCGGGGCTGATGACGGAGTAAATCGAGTACTGCAACATCAACAGTTGATCGGCCACGCTGATGGCCAAAGCGCCGCCCGAGCCGCCCTCGCCGATGATGGTGGTGATGATGGACACCTGAAGTTGCGCCATCTCAACAATATTGCGCCCAATCGCCTCAGA
>JABMMR010000340.1 GCA_013205525.1 Burkholderiales bacterium
GATCAACACCACGTCGATCCTTGGCAAGGCCAACAAGGGCATTGGCAAGGGCACCTCACGCTTGGGCCCGGCAAAGCTGAAGGGCGAGGCACGGTCGGTGAAATGAGGGTCTGTCAAGATGTTCAGGCCGCCCAATTGCCACAGCGCCGTAGAATGGCCAACCCAAGTCACGCTGGCATCGCTTCGGTTGGCCTTTAAGTAGGCCAGGTCAGGCTCAACCATGCGCACCCGCGCCGGGTTTTGCGGCGGCAGCGTCTTGTTCCATCGCTCAAGCTGCCAGTCAAAAAAGCTAGGCTGATTCGCGCGCCAGTTGTCGATGTAGTTGTTGTTGAAGCCGTTGGGCCGATGGTGTTTTTTGGTGGCGTCGTAGTAGGGATTCACTGAGGCACAGCCCACGAACAAGCAGGCGGCGGCGAGCAGCGTGCACCCCTGCCAACGCCTCTTTGCAGGGATAGAGGGCATGGGCGGCGTCTCTTTAGTCAAATGCAGCTCGATCTGATCGCATCCAGGTGTAGGCCACGCCCAGGCCTACTGTCGCGCCACTCGAGCGGCGTACCAGTGGGCTGCTTTCGTTGGCTGCGCCGGCAACGGTGTCCAGTCGCGCAAAGCCGAACAAGTTCCAGTCGCTTCCCAGGTTGCGCGAAAACGCTGTGCCCAAACGCCACGACACCAAGCCACTCTGTGCCGTATAAGCCGGGCGCAAGGTGGTGGCTTCCGAACTGCGCACTTCATAGAAAGTTTGTGCCAGGCGTGTGTCGGCAACGATGGCGCTGATCGAAGCGCTGTAACGCCAGCCGCTATCGGACCGCCTTGAGTAGGTCAGCTTGGGCTCAAAGCTCCAGCCCCGGTGGGCGGCCTTGTCGCTAAGGTCAAGCACTGCGCGTGCTGGAAACTCCGCACTGAGGCGGCCACCGGCAGGGACGGCGCCCAGATCCCACTTCAGGCGAGGCCCCAACTCCACCAAGGTGCCCAGCTTGCGCATGCCTTGGCGAGCTTCAATGGTCTCGCTTCCTGCGCCAAAGGCGCCAGCAAAACCGACGTCCAGCTCGAAATTCTCCGTCTTCAGGGCACGGATGCCCGCCGTCTCGCGGTCGGCTCTGAGCACATCACCGCGGTAAATGAAGTAAGGCAGCGCCAGGGCCCTGTTGACCTGCTGATCTGCACCCGGATAGGCGCTCTGCGACACGCCCAGTGCGACGCCGCCCAGCTCCCAAAGTGGGGGCGCCCCCGAAGCTGCACTCTGCGCGACGGCAAGCGTGCTGAGTGCCGCGCAGCAGGCGGCGAATGTGACACGCAAGATCGACATGATTTTGTCCTTTAATTGGATTGGAAATTGCAGCAGTTTAGTTTATGCATGCTGTGCATCAACACCCACTGCGGTTGCTAAAACCCCTACTCTGTTGGAGAGATCTAGGACATTGAACCCACCAAATTATCAAGGCACCGCAAGTGCTGCTCTACAATGAGATTGTGAGTAACGCCTGAATGGGGCATGTGAAACTTTTTTCAAAAGGACATTGAATGAAATACTTTACTTTTCTATGCCTTTTGATACTCACACTAAACAGGCATGCCACAGCAGCTCAAACAGATGAAAAAAGTTCTCAGCTGCCGACTGTTACAAGCAGCCAAATTTTGCAGAACGCGTTAGCTGCATCAGTACAAATTACGAGCCGCGCTGTTGACAATGCATCGTCTGCTCGGACCCTTGGAAAAGTCCGCCAAGGCTCTGGCATCGTCATTGGTTCAGATGGTTTAATTTTGACAATAGGCTATCTCATTTTAGAAACCGAGCAAATCGTCATTCGCACCCATCAACAGAAAACCTATCCCGCTCAAGTTGTGGCATATGACCAAGCAACAGGATTTGGTTTAATCAAACCATTGATACCTCTACAAGGCGTTGAGCCAGTTAAATTGGGGAAACTCCAAGATCAAAAAATCGACAATGCGCTTTGGGTCGTATCTGCAGGTGATTCAGCCTTTTCAAGTCCTACAAAACTGATAGATGTTCGTTCATTCACGGGTTATTGGGAATATCACCTTGATAGCGCAATCTATACAAGCCCACCCGTAGCTAATCACTCAGGAGCCGGTCTGTTTAATCTGAAAGGCGAGTTGATAGGAATTGGAAGCCTATTTGTTCAAGACGTGATGCCAGCAGACAATCCGTCCAGTTTGGCTGGGAATATGTTTGTTCCGGTTGAATTATTAGAGCCTATTTTTAAAAACATGTTGCAAGACGGTATGGGACCCAATAGCCAAAGAGCTTGGCTGGGTATCAA
>JABMMR010000341.1 GCA_013205525.1 Burkholderiales bacterium
GGTTTTAAACAACCGGCATTCAAGGGGATATCGTCCTCGACCAAACTGCGAAACACATAAAGCACTGCCGCCATGCAAACAGCTTTGGGGGCATTGAAGTTATTGGTCTGTTGCGCTGAAGTGCCGGTGAAGTCGATCACTGCGCTGCGTTGCTTGGCATCGATACGGACTCTCACCGCAATACAAGCCCCGTTGTCGATGGGCAGACTGAAGCTGTGGTGTTGCACATCGCCAAAACGTTTGGCCAAGCGGCTGATAGCGCGGCGCACCGCCTCTTCTGCGTTGTCCTGCACATGCTGCATATAGGCTTGCACAACGGACAAACTGTAGTGCGCCACCATGCGACGCAACTCTTGCGCACCCTTTTCATTGGCGGCAATTTGCGCCTTCAAGTCGGCTATGTTTTGCGCAGGATTGCGGCTGGGGTACTCACCACTTTGCAACAGCGCCAACATCTGCGCTTCTCTCAGCACGCCGCCTTCCACCAATTTGAAATTTTGGATTTGCACGCCCTCTTCATCGATACGGGTGGAGAAAGGCGGCATAGAACCTGGCGACACGCCGCCAATATCTGCATGGTGGCCACGCGAACCCACATAAAAAGAAGGAGCCGCCTCATCGCCCAAATAAACCGGTGTGATGACGGTGACGTCGGGCAAATGGGTTCCGCCGTGGTAGGGGTCATTCAACACATAGACGTCCCCTGCTTGCATGCGTCCCGCATTGTCACGAATCACGGTTTTGATGCTTTCACCCATAGAGCCCAAATGCACTGGCATGTGCGGGGCATTGGCAATCAACTCACCTTGCTGGTTAAACAGCGCACAGGAAAAGTCTAGGCGCTCTTTGATGTTCACCGAATGCGCCGTGTTTTGCAATTGCAAACCCATTTGCTCGGCGATATTCATGAACAAATTATTGAACACCTCAAGCATCACCGGATCCACCGAGGTGCCAGCGGCATGGCGGGTGGAGCGAGGCGCAATGCGTTCCAGCACCAAGTGATGCAGTGCGGTCAACTTGGCTTGCCAGCCCGTCTCGATGACGGTGGTGGCATGGCGCTCAACCACCAGCGCCGGACCCGCCACCACATCGCCGGCTTGCATCTCTTCACGGCGAATCAAGGCGGCATCTTGCCAAGCGCCGTGCAAATACATGCGCGAGGTGGTGTGGGGTGGCATACGGCGCTTCTCAGGTACAGGGTGCACAGTCTCTGGCGTGGACTCTCCCGCCAACACCACTTCCACCGACAGCGCTTCCACAACCAAAGCTTTGTCCGGCATGAGAAAGGCAAAGCGTCTTAAATAAGCGTGTTCGAAAGCCGCTTGAATCTGCGCAAGTGTGCCCATGGGCACCACCAAGGGTGAGTCGGTACCGGCATAGCGAAGATGCACACGTTGATGGGTTTGAAAGTCACCATCACCCGCCACTTGCTCGCGCAAGCCCGCTTGCGCCTGCTGGGACAACTGGGCCAGTGAGGCTTGCAGCGCAGGCCACACAGCGACATTCAAGGTTTGCTCGATGGCCTGCTCTTTGATCAGACTTGGCGCAGCCAAGCCCATGCCATAGGCCGACAACACACCAGCCATGGGATGAATCAAAATCTTTGTCATGCCCAAGGCATCAGCTACTGCACAGGCATGCTGACCGCCTGCGCCGCCAAAGCACTGCAAGGTATAGGCAGTCACGTCATAGCCTTTGGCCACCGATATTTTTTGTACCGCGTTGGCCATTTGCTCGACCGCGATGTGCACAAAGCCTTCGGCCACCTCTTCGGCAGTCTTGCCCACCCGTTCGGCCAAGTGGGCAAAGCCTTGCGCCACTGCTTGGACATCCAAGGGCTCATTGCCGTGCGGCCCAAACACGGCAGGGAAATGGGCGGGCTGCAACTTGCCCAACTGCAAATTGGCGTCGGTCACGGTAAGTGGACCACCGCGTCGATAACAAGCAGGGCCAGGATCTGCACCGGCACTTTGAGGGCCCACCCTGAAACGCGAACCATCAAACTGCAAGAGAGAGCCCCCGCCAGCGGCCACGGTGTGTATATGCAGCATGGGCGCACGCAAACGCACACCCGCCACTTGCGTATCAAACTCTCGCTCGAGTTCGCCTGCGTAATGGCTGACATCGGTAGACGTGCCGCCCATGTCAAAGCCAATGACTTGCGCCTTGCCCCGCAAAACATCGCCGTGGGCAAAAGCGATTTCAGCAGTGCGTGCCATGCCAACAATGCCACCGGCGGGCCCCGAGAGGATGGCGTCTTTGCCTTGAAAAGCTTGTGCGTCTACCAGCCCGCCCGAGGACTGCATGAACAACAGCGGCACACCGGGCAACTGCAAAGCCAGTTGATCCACATAGCGGCGCAGAATAGGCGACAAATACGCATCGACCACCGTGGTGTCACCACGGCTGACCATTTTCATGAGGGGGCTGGTTTGGTGCGAGGTGCTGATTTGGCTAAAGCCAATGGCCTTGGCCAAAGCCGCAGCTTGCGCCTCATGCTTGCTGTAACGGTAGCCGTGTAAAAACACAATGGCCACGCTGCGCAAACCTTTTTGATAAGACTGCCCCAAGGCGGCATGCAGCGCTTTTGTGTCCAGCGCTTGCACCAACTCACCGTGTGCACCCATGCGTTCATCGGCTTCTATCACTTCGCTGTAGAGCATCTCGGGCAAGACAATATGCCGGTCAAACAAGCGAGGCCGGTTTTGGTAAGCGATACGAAGCACGTCTTTAAACCCCCGCGTGGTCACCAGCAAGGTGGGTTCGCCCTTGCGTTCGAGCAATGCGTTGGTGGCCACTGTGGTGCCCATGCGCACAGATTGGATCAGCTCTGCAGGAACCGCTTGATGGGCTTGCAGTCCCAGCAATTCACGTATGCCTTGCAGCGCCGCATCCGCATACAACTGCGGGTTTTGGCTGAGCAGTTTGTGGCTGTGTAACTGACCCAAAGGATCGCGGGCAACGATGTCGGTGAAAGTGCCGCCACGGTCTATCCAAAACTGCCAGCGCTGATCGGGTTGATTAACTTCCATAGAGAAAATTACACCACGCTTTCTCTGCCAAGCTTCTTGCACCTCACGCCAGCATTGATAATGCGGCATCTGAACAGATAGAACACTTGCATGAACGCTGTATTGGCAATCTGTATAGGCGCCTGTGTAGGCGCCTTGGCCCGCTGGCAACTTGGGCTGTTTTTCAATGTGGGTGGCATATTGCCTTGGGGAACGTTGTACGCCAACCTGATTGGCGGCTACCTCATCGGCGTGTGTGTGGCTGTGTTCCAAGCCTTGCCCGACTTAGATCCCACTTGGCGTCTTTTGCTGATCACGGGCTTTTTGGGGGCGCTCACCACGTTTTCTTCCTTCAGCGCAGAAGTCGTGGGCATGTTGATGCAGTCGCGTTTTGTGCTGGCCTTGGTGACCTCAGGTTTGCACTTGCTTGGCTCTTTGCTGCTGACCTTGGCTGGCATGAAAAC
>JABMMR010000342.1 GCA_013205525.1 Burkholderiales bacterium
AACAACTTCACCACCGGCCAGATCTACAAAAGCGTGCTTGAAAAAGAACGCCGCGGCGATTACTTGGGCAAGACGGTGCAGGTTATTCCGCACATCACCAACGAAATTCAAGACTTCATCAAACGCGGCGCAGGCTTGGGCACGCCTGATGAAGTTGAAGTGGCTATTGTTGAGATTGGCGGCACGGTCGGTGACATCGAATCCCTGCCCTTTCTTGAGGCTGTGCGCCAAATGAGCTTACGCATGGGACCGCACAACGCGGCATTTGTTCACCTGAGCTATGTGCCTTGGATCGCAGCAGCGGGCGAACTCAAAACCAAGCCCACCCAACACACAGCGCAAAAACTGCGCGAGATTGGTATTCAAGCCGATGCTTTGGTGTGCCGTGCGGACCGCCCTATCCCGCAAGAAGAGCGCTCCAAAATTTCCCTTTTCTCAAATGTCTCAGAATGGGGGGTAATCTCTATGTGGGATGTAGACACCATTTACAAAGTCCCGCGCATGTTGCACGAGCAAGGTTTGGATGCCTTGATTTGCGAAAAACTTCGCATCAACACAGCCCCTGCATCTTTGAAGCGTTGGGATGATTTGGTGCAAGAGGTTGAGAACCCCCAATTTGAGTTGCACATCGCCATGGTCGGCAAATATGTCGACCTGTCAGACAGTTACAAATCGCTGAATGAAGCTTTGCGCCATGCGGGCATTCACCATCATGCCAGAGTCAACATCGAGTACATCGATTCAGAAAATCTGGACACTTCCAATATAGCCCAGTTATCGCGTTTTGACGCGATCTTGGTGCCGGGAGGTTTTGGCAAGCGCGGCATCGAAGGCAAAATTTGTGCTGCCCGCTTTGCCCGTGAGGGCAAAGTTCCCTATTTGGGTATTTGCCTCGGTATGCAGGTCGCCACCATCGAATATGCACGCCATGTTGCCGGCTTGACAAATGCCAACAGCACCGAATTCGAGCCTGATACACCCCACCCCGTCATCGCCTTGATCACAGAGTGGAAAGACGCCGATGGCAAGGTGCAAACCCGCAACCTCAATTCCGACTTGGGTGGCACCATGCGCCTAGGCGACCAAACCTCGAATGTGGCACCCCACACTTTGGCGCATCAGGTCTATGGCGACCATGTTTGTGAGCGCCATCGCCACCGCTATGAAGCCAATGTGAATTACTTAGACCAACTGCGCCAAGCTGGTCTGGTCATATCCGCTTTGACACAACGCGAACAACTCACTGAAATTGTGGAGCTGCCGCAAAATGTCCACCCTTGGTATCTGGGCGTGCAATTCCACCCCGAGTTCAAGTCCACCCCTTGGGACAGTCATCCTTTGTTTATTGCATTTATTCAAGCGGCATTGAGCTACCAAAGCGAGCGCAAGCAATTGAAAGTGGTGGCATGAAACTCTGCGGTTTTGATGTTGGCTTGGACAGGCCTTTTTTCCTGATTGCAGGCACTTGTTCTATTGAGAGTTTGGAGATGTCTATTGAGGTTGCCGGTCAACTCAAAGACATTTGCATGGCGCTAGGCATACCTCTCATTTACAAAGGCTCTTTTGACAAAGCCAACCGTTCCTCTGGCAACACACAACGGGGTTTGGGACTCGATGCTGGCCTGAAAATTTTGGGTGAAGTGCGCCGCCAGTTGCACCTACCGGTACTGACCGATGTGCATGATGAATCCCAAATCAAAGCGGTGGCCAGCGTGGTTGATGTCTTGCAAACCCCCGCTTTTTTATGCCGACAAACCGATTTCATCCGTGCAGTCGCCCAGTCTGGCAAACCCGTCAATATCAAAAAAGGGCAATTTCTTGCGCCTTGGGACATGACCAACGTGATCGACAAAGCCCGCGCTGCTGCAGACGAAGTCGGTCTGCCCAAAGACAACTTCTTGGCCTGCGAACGCGGCGTGAGCTTTGGCTACAACAATTTGGTGGCTGATATGACCAGTTTGGCCGAGATGCGCAAAACCGGTGCGCCCGTGGTGTTTGATGTGACCCATTCGGTGCAAAAACCAGGCGGCCAAGGCACCAGCAGTGGCGGCGCTCGCGAAATGGTGCCGGTGCTGGCGCGGGCTGGCGTGGCCGCAGGCGTGGCGGGTCTGTTCATGGAAACCCATCCCAAGCCGCATGAGGCTTGGTCGGATGGCCCCAATGCCGTGCCTTTGAAACACATGAAAGCTTTGCTAGAGAGCTTGGTCGCCATTGACCAAGCCACTAAGCAAGGACCGCTTCTTGAGAACCATTTTTCCATTTGATTTTTAACCCTCAGGCTGTATGAGCCTGCGCCTAGCTCTTTTGAAGAAAGTCAGAACATGAGTGCAATCGTCGACATCGTTGGCCGTGAAATTTTGGATAGCCGTGGCAACCCCACGGTAGAGTGCGATGTGTTGTTGGAGAGCGGCATCATGGGCCGTGCGGCGGTGCCCTCTGGCGCTTCCACCGGCAGTCGCGAGGCCATCGAGCTTCGCGATGAGGATCCCACACGCTACGGCGGCAAAGGCGTGCTCAAAGCGGTGGAGCATGTGAACAACCAAATCACCCAAGCAGTGATTGGCTTGGACGCCAGCGAGCAGGCTTTCCTTGATCACACCTTGAATGAACTCGACGGCACAGACAACAAAGCCCGGTTAGGTGCGAATGCCATTTTGGCTGTCTCCATGGCTGTGGCACGCGCTGCTGCCGAAGAGTCGGGGCTTCCGCTGTACCGCTATTTCGGTGGTATGGGGCGCATGCAAATGCCTGTTCCCATGATGAATGTGATCAATGGGGGCGCACACGCCAATAACAACCTCGACCTGCAAGAGTTGATGATCATTCCCGTGGGCGCTCCCAATTTTCGCGAAGCCTTGCGCTACGGCGCTGAAGTGTTTCATGCCTTGAAGAAAATCATGAGCGACAAAGGCATGAGTACCGCAGTGGGCGACGAAGGCGGCTTTGCCCCGAATGTGCCGGGTCATGAAGCGGCCATCCAAATGATTTTGGACGCCATCGACAAAGCCGGTTTCACCGCAGGCGAGCAAATTGTGCTGGGCTTGGATTGCGCAGCCAGCGAGTTTTATAAAGACGGCATGTACCACCTAAGCGGCGAGGGCTTGGTGCTTGACGCAGGTCAATGGACGGACAAATTGGCCACTTGGGCAGATAAATACCCCATCATCAGCATTGAAGACGGCATGGCTGAAGGTGACTGGGACGGCTGGAAAGTCTTAAGTGATAGCTTGAACAAAAAAGTGCAATTGGTGGGAGACGATTTGTTTGTCACCAACACCAAAATTTTGCAAGAAGGCATAGACAAGGGCATTGCCAACTCCATCCTCATCAAGATCAACCAAATTGGCACCTTGAGCGAGACCTTTGCCGCCATCGAAATGGCCAAGCGCGCAGGCTATACCGCCGTCATCAGCCACCGCTCGGGAGAAACCGAAGACTCCACGATTGCCGACATCGCGGTGGGCAC
>JABMMR010000343.1 GCA_013205525.1 Burkholderiales bacterium
GGACAGGTGGGCTTGGCCTTGGGCGCTTGGGGTGCTGTACAGGCCACTGCCGCCGGTTTGGCCATGGGCTTGGGCGGTATCATCCGCGACTTGATGGCTATGGTGGTCGATTCAGGAACGGCTTACGCTGTTGTTTACAGCCTTGAAGTGGTGTTGTTGCTCATCACCCTTTGTGCCATGTATCCTCTGATTGCCAAGAAGCTTCATCAGTCTTCAACCTCTTTTTCAACTCAAGGAGAAAAACCATGAAAACACACCACATCTTATTAATCATGTGGGTACTTCTGATGTTGTTTATGTTGGCCAACTGGTTCAACAAGCCCTACAAGAAAAAATAACTTGCTCTAGGCTGGCGCTGTTATGCCTAGGGCCAGACTCAGTCCGCTGACAAAAGCGTCTTCGACGCGGTGACCGACGAGCCAGTCGCCGCACAGCCCTATACCGAGTTGCTCGTCCCAGAAAAAAGCCTGGCCGGCAGGCGTGAGAGTTTTGGCATATCGCCACAGATGAATTTGGCTAAATCCGGGCTCGGCCCGGATGCCAGTTAACTCTGCAAACGCTTTTAATAATTTGGCTTCTACGCGGGCCTCATCGTCTTGCACATGTTCTTGAGACCACTCCGCACTGGCTTGAACTGTCCAACGCTCGATGGGAGATCGCCCGGGCTTGGAGGACTCGCGCGCCACCCAAGCGATACGGTGATGCGTGCTTTGTGCCACATTCCATTGCGGCCCCATTTGGCCAAGCCCTGGTTGCACCAAAGGAAAGGCCAACATCAATGTCCAGCAAGGCGCAACCATCACGGCTTCGGTTGCTGTCAAGGCATTGAACTGTGCGGCCGGTGCACCGGATTGCCGCAACAGATAAGCGGCTTGCACATTTGGGATGGCCAACACCACGTTATCGAAGTTACCCAGCACTTGGTTGTCGCTGGCAATCACTTGCCACTGCGAGCCATGGCGTTTGAGGGTTTTGACGGTGGTGTTGCAAAAGAGTTGGCCGGCATCAGCCAAGGGGGACGCCCAATGCCTAAGCAGTGAGTTCATGCCGGGAGCACCCACGAAATGCAAATCTTTCGACGGCTTAGGTACTTCAATGACCCTGCCCAGTGCATCGCGTACTTGCACAGAACTGGCGCTCCACGCTTTGCATAAAGCCTGTGTACCAGGCACTTCCTGCAGTGCGCGCATAAAGCGTTGGTCGCGTACCGTGAAATACTGCGCGCCGTGGTCGAAGCCGCCATAGGGCGTTTCGCGGGTGGCCATACGCCCGCCCGCACTTTTGCTTTTTTCAAAAACGCTGACACTGTGGCCTGCTTGGACCAAGGTTCTTGCGGCGGTGATGCCAGCCATGCCGGCACCGATGACGGCGATATGTTTCATAGCTCTAACTCTACACCGAGTTGAGGGCTTTGGGGGGCTTGGCGTAACAAGGCTTTGCGGGTCTTGAGATGACTGAGTTGTTGCAACCACCATTGCAGGGCTTTATCGCCTGCGGCTTGACCTTTGGGGCTGGGGTTTTCGCGCCAAGCGTAGCTTAAGGTGGCCAATCTAAGGGGGCGAATCACTTCGCACACACACAGCAAACCTTGATCGATATAGGGCTTGGCCAAAGGGACGGGCAAAAACCCCGCACCCAGGCCGCGCAACTGTGCATCAAGCTTGGCTTGCATGCTGGGCACGGTGAACACATCTTGCCCCGCCAGCAGGCCAAAAGTCAGGCCCAAACCTTGTGGCACTGTGTCGGCCACAGCCACGGCACGGTGGGTTTGTATGAGGCTGTCGCTGAGCGGTTGCGCCATCTGGGCCAGCGGGTGTTGCGGCGCAACAGCGAACACAAACTCCACGTCGCCCAAGGGCGCAAACCGCAGACCCACGCTGTTGGTGAAAGAGTCGCTCACGCCCACGGCCAAATCGGCTTGGCCGGAGGTCAATGCCGCCAAGGTGCCACTCAAGGTCTCGTTGCGCAGTTTTAAACGCGTGGGCGGATTGAGGGCGAAAAAATGCGCGCTGAGTTCCATCAGAATCGAAAAATCAATGATGGCATCCACCGCAATAGTGAGTTGGCTTTCCCAGCCGGTGGCCACGCGTTTGACACGGTGGGCGATGCTGTCCATATCGAGCAGCAAACGGCTGCCCTCGGTCAGCAATTCGCGTCCTGCCGCGGTCAGCTTGGCTTGGCGCGATGAGCGGGAGAAGAGCAGCACATCCAGCGCCTCCTCCATTTGCCGGACCCGGTAACTTAAGGCGCTGGGGACCACGCCTATCTCGCGGGCAGCCCCCGCAAAACTGCCGTTTTGCGCAATGGCGTTGAGCATGAACAAGGCGTCGGGGGTTAAAACATCGCGTGCAGATGACATGGGAGCCTTATCAATCAATATATTTGAATGATGCCATCAATTTTGCACGTCTTTTGGCGCTTCTTGGACACTATAGTGAGATCAATTCATAGAATAAACCATGCAAAAAATTCGACTTTCTCAAGACAGGGGCTATGCCGACCACGGTTGGTTGAAGTCTTTTCATAGTTTTTCCTTTGCCGGCTATCACGATCCAGTCCATATGGGCTGGGGCGCTTTGCGCGTCATTAACGAAGACCGCATTGCCTCTGGCCAAGGTTTTGGCACCCATGGCCACCAAGACATGGAAATCATCAGCTATGTGTTGTCGGGCAATTTGGCGCACCAAGACAGCATGGGCAACGTCAAAGGCATCCCGCCCGGCGACGTGCAGCGCATGAGCGCGGGCACTGGCGTTAAGCACAGTGAATTCAACCATGCGGTGGGCGAAGAAACCCATTTTTTGCAAATTTGGATAGTCCCCAACCAGCGCGGGGTGACACCCAGCTACGAGCAAAAAACTGTCGATCCTGCCAGTAAACGTGGGGCTTTGGCCTTGATTGCCAGCCCCACGCCAACGGGGGACGCGGTGAAGATCTATGCCGATGCGGCTTTGTATGCCGGTTTATTCAATGGAGATGAAACTGCGAACTTAACTATCGGTTCTGGCCATAAAGCCTATGTGCACCTGATTCGTGGTCAACTGCAGGTGAACGGCCAGCAGCTCAATGCAGGAGACGCGTTGCTGCTGGAGAGGGAACACCGCATCGATGTGAGCGGTGGCTTGGATGCAGAA
>JABMMR010000344.1 GCA_013205525.1 Burkholderiales bacterium
AATTGTAACGGAAAAAATGAGCCTTTTAAAACTCTCTTGCTCAATGTTTGACAGCCACCGTCACCACTTCAGCCACAGGGGGAGTTGCTACAACTTCAGCTTCCTCTATGGGCAATGGAGTGGGTACGCGTTCAAGTGCAATTTCAAGCACTTTGTCGATCCAACGAACCGCAATGATCTCCAGATTGGCTTTGACGTTGTCGGGAATTTCTTGCAAATCTTTGACGTTTTGCTCTGGAATCAAAACCGTTTTGATGCCGCCGCGCAAAGCCGCCAACAATTTTTCTTTCAATCCGCCAATCTCGGTGACTTCGCCGCGCAAGGTGATTTCACCCGTCATGGCGACATCGCTGCGCACAGGTATACCTGTGAGCGCAGACACGATAGACAAAGTAATAGCCGCACCCGCGCTTGGGCCATCCTTGGGTGTCGCGCCATCGGGCACATGCACGTGAATGTCGGACTTCTCAAACACATCGCTGCGAATACCTAAGCTGGACGCGCGACTGCGCACCACCGTGCGTGCTGCCTCAACAGACTCTTTCATCACATCGCCCAAAGAACCGGTGCGGGTGATGTTGCCTTTGCCAGGAATGATGGCCGCTTCGATGGTGAGCAAATCGCCGCCCACCTCGGTCCATGCCAAACCCACCACTTGACCCACTTGGTTTTGCTTTTCAGCGCGGCCATAGGTGTATTTGCGAACACTCAGGAAATCGTTCAAATTATCTTCATTGACAATCACCATGGGTTGCATGGTTTTAAGCAACAAAGCCTTCACCACCTTGCGGCAAATTTTAGAAATTTCCCGCTCTAGCGAGCGCACACCAGCCTCACGGGTGTAATAGCGAACAATATCGCGAACAGCCGACTCTTCAATGCGTAACTCTTCTTCCTTGATGCCGTTGTTTTTCAACTGCTTAGGGATAAGGTAGCGGGTCGCAATATTGATTTTTTCATCTTCGGTGTAACCCGACAAACGAATCACTTCCATGCGGTCTAGCAGCGCCGGTGGAATATTCATCGAGTTGGAGGTGGCAACAAACATCACGTCGCTAAGGTCGAAATCAACCTCGACATAGTGATCGTTGAAGGTGTTGTTTTGCTCGGGGTCGAGTACCTCAAGCAATGCGCTAGACGGGTCACCACGGAAGTCTGAGCCCAGTTTGTCGATCTCGTCGAGCAGGAACAAAGGATTGCGGGTATTCACCTTGGCGAGGTTTTGCAACACCTTGCCTGGCAAAGCACCAATATAGGTACGTCTATGCCCGCGAATTTCAGCCTCGTCACGCATACCCCCCAAGGCCATGCGCACATATTTGCGACCCGTGGCCTTGGCAATGGATTGACCCAAAGATGTTTTGCCCACGCCGGGTGGGCCCACCAAACACAAAATGGGGGCTTTGACTTTGTCGACACGTTGTTGCACCGCCAAATATTCCAAGATACGGTCTTTGACTTTCTCTAGGCCGTAATGGTCTTCATTGAGCACGGCTTCGGCATTCATCAAGTCGTGTTTGATCTTGGTGCGTTTGCTCCAAGGCAAACCCACCAAGACATCGATGTAATTGCGCACCACGGTTGCTTCAGCCGACATGGGTGACATGAGTTTGAGTTTTTTGAGTTCGCTGTCGGCTTTCTTGCGTGCCTCAGTAGACATGCGAGCCGCTTTGATCTTTTTCTCGATCTCTTCGATGTCTGCGCCCTCTTCGCCTTCGCCAAGCTCTTTTTGGATGGCTTTGACTTGCTCGTTCAAATAAAAATCGCGCTGGTTTTTTTCCATTTGGCGCTTGACGCGACCACGGATGCGCTTGTCGACATTCAAGATGTCGACTTCACGCTCGAGCTGGGTGTAGAGGTTGTCCAAACGCTCTTTGATCTGCGGCAAATCAAGAACGGCCTGCTTGTTCTCAAGCTTCAAAGGCAGGTGGGCGGCAATCGTGTCGGCCAAGCGTCCCGCGTCGTCGATGCTGGAAATCGAGGTGAGAATTTCAGGCGGTATTTTTTTGTTGAGCTTGACGTATTGGTCGAACTGCTGCATGACAGCTCGACGCAAGGCCTCTATTTCTGTGTCTTGGTCGCCCACTTCGGCGGGCAGCACAGGCGTGAGGGTGCAGACAAAGTGAGACGGGCCGTCTTCGATTTTGTTGACCATGGCACGTTGCTGGCCTTCAACCAACACTTTGACCGTGCCATCAGGTAATTTGAGCATTTGCAAGATGGTGGACACACAGCCCACCTCGAACATGTCGGTGACCAGAGGTTCATCTTTGGCAGCCGCTTTTTGGGCCACCAGCATGATGCTGCGGTCTGAGGCCATGGCGGTTTCCAACGCTTTGATGCTCTTGGGCCGACCCACAAACAAAGGAATAACCATGTGGGGGAAGACCACCACATCGCGCAAAGGCAGCAAAGGCAACTCAATGACGGTGGCGGGTAACGGGGTTTGTCCTGACATGGTCAAACATCCAATCTGCAAAAAATCAACCCAAGGGTTGACAGGATATTCAGGCCTTTTTGGCTGCCTCGCGGTAGACCAATAAAGGGGGTTTGTTTTCTTCGATGGTGGATTCCTCCACCACCACTTTCTCAACATTGCTGCTATTGGGCAATTCAAACATGGTGTCAATCAGCGATTGTTCAAGAATAGACCGCAATCCGCGTGCGCCAGTTTTTCGGACCAAGGCTTTTTTGGCAATCGCCTTGAGTGCAGAGGGGCGTATTTCTAGCTCAACGCCCTCCATTCCAAACAGTTTGTTGTATTGCTTAACCAAAGCATTTTTCGGCTCGGTGAGGATTTGCATGAGCGCATCCTCGCTCAGTTCACTGAGTGTGGCGACCACGGGCAAGCGCCCCACCAACTCGGGGATCAGACCAAATTTAATCAAATCTTCGGGTTCTACTTGTCCAAACATATCGGACAGACTGCGTTCTTCTTTAGTTTTCACCACTGCGCTAAAGCCAATACCTGAACGTTCTGTACGGTTTTCAATGACTTTTTCCAAGCCAGCAAACGCGCCGCCACAAATAAACAAAATATTGGTGGTGTCAACCTGAAGAAAGTCTTGGTTGGGGTGCTTGCGTCCACCTTGGGGGGGGACGCTGGCCATGGTGCCCTCGATCAACTTCAGCAAAGCCTGCTGAACGCCCTCGCCGGAGACATCGCGGGTGATGGAAGGGTTGTCCGATTTACGGGAAATTTTGTCTATTTCGTCGATGTAGACAATGCCGCGCTGGGCCCGTTCGACATCGTAATTGCAGTTTTGCAGCAACTTTTGAATGATGTTTTCTACATCTTCACCCACATAACCCGCTTCGGTGAGGGTGGTGGCGTCCGACATCACAAACGGAACATTGAGCATGCGGGCCAAGGTTTGCGCCAACAAGGTTTTGCCCGAGCCGGTGGGGCCGATTAATAAAATGTTTGACTTGGTCAGCTCAACCTCGTCTTTTTTTGCGGTTTCTTTGTGCTGAAGGCGCTTGTAATGGTTGTAGACCGCAACGGCCAAGGCTCGCTTGGCGGGTTCTTGGCCAATAACGTAATTGTCGAGGTTGGTTTTGATTTCCAGCGGAGTCGGTAAATCGCCTCGCCCTTCGCGCAAAGACGTCTCGGCGGGCAACTCGTCGCGGATGATGTCATTGCATAAATCTATGCATTCATCGCAGATAAACACAGAGGGACCGGCAATGAGTTTTTTGACCTCATGCTGGCCTTTTGCCGCAAAAAGAGCAGTAAAGCGTTTTTTCGCTGGAAGTTCCTTTTTTGTCGGCCATTCGCTCTTATGTCTTAGGTGGAAGTTTCAATGATACTCAAATCCAACGCCGCTTCTGGAAACAGGTTTTTCACCTCGCTTGGGCGCAGCCGACATCAGGGCCGCTTGGCAATCACATCATCAACCAAACCATAGGCTTTGGCTTCGTCAGCAGTGAGGTAATAGTCGCGCTCTGTATCAAGCTCGATGCGCGACAAGGGCTGTCCGGTGTTCTCGGCCAACAACTGGTTTAAACGCTCGCGGGTTTTTAAAATTTCACGCGCCGCAATTTCAATTTCAGTGGCCTGACCTTGCGTACCACCCAAAGGTTGGTGAATCATGACCTTGGAGTTGGGCAATGAAAAACGTTTGCCCTTGGCGCCTGCGGCCAACAAAAAAGCGCCCATGCTGGCGGCCATGCCAATGCACAAGGTTGAAATGGCTGGCTTGATGAAATTCATGGTGTCGTAAATCGCCATGCCCGCGCTCACCGAGCCGCCAGGAGAATTGATGTACAGAGAAATCTCCTTGTCAGGATTCTCACTCTCCAAAAACAGCAATTGCGCCACAATCAAGTTAGCCGTGTAGTCATTGACGGGGCCTACCAAGAAAATGACGCGTTCGCGCAAAAGACGCGAATAAATGTCGTATGCACGCTCGCCTCGACCGCTTGTCTCAATGACGACGGGGACCATGCCCAAAGCTTGTATGTCTGATGCACTCATTGTGTTTCTCCCGCCTGAACTCAAGCCTGTTGTCCCATTAATTCATCAAAGCTGATGGCCTTTTCGGTGACTTTCGCCAACGACAGTACGTAATTGGTGACGTTTTGCTCAATCACAATGCCCTCCACCTCGGCCATGCGGCTATTGTCACTGTAATACCAACGCTGAACTTCGGCGGGTTTTTCATAACTGGCGGAGAGTTCTTCCACATGCGCTTTGATTTGGTCGGGCGTGGCTTGCAAGCTTTGCTGACGCACCAACTCAGAGACCACCAAGCCCATGCGCACGCGGCGCTCGGCCTGCGGCTTGAAGACATCTTCGGGAATGGGCGCTTTGTCGGCGTCTTTGATGCCGCGCTGCTTAAGTTCTTCACGAGCGCCTTGCACCATGCGATCGAGTTCGGCTTGCACGATCGATTGGGGTAAATCGAGTTCGGCGTGAGCCACCAAGGCATCAAGTGCAGCTTGTTTGTTGCGACCCAGTAAACGGAACTTAACCTCTCGCTCTAAATTGCCGCGAATATCGGCCCGTAAACCCGCCACAGTGGAGTCAACTGCGCCCAAAGACTTGGCCAACTCGTCTGTCACTTCTGGCAAATGGCTGGCTTCGAGTTTCTTCAAAGTCACCATAAAGTCGGCGGTTTTACCGGCGACTTCACGACCTTGGTAATTGTCTGGGAATGCCAAGGGGAAGGTTTTGCTCTCGCCCACCTTCATGCCTTTGACAGCGCCTTCAAACTCTTGAAGCATTTGTCCTTCACCAACCACAAACTGGAAGTCTTGGGCGCGACCGCCATCAAAAGGTTCGCCATCGATCTTGCCTTCGAAGTCGACGCTCACGCGGTCGTCGGTTTCAGCAGAAGACTCTAAAGAGCGCTGGGCATAAGTGCGGCGTTGCTTGCGCAAAATTTCAACGGTTTTGTCGATGGCTTCATCGCTGACCTCGGCATGCAGTTTGTCAATGGCTACTTGCGCCAAGTCTTGCATCTTGACTTCCGGATAGACCTCAAAAATCGCATCAAACGCCATTTCTCCCTCAGGAGACTGCTCTTTTTCGCTGATGCGGGGTTGGCCGGCCACGCGCAACTTTGCTTCTATGGCCGCTGTATTGAAGGCTTCGCCCACTTTGTCGTTCATCACTTCGTAATGCACCGAGTAACCATAGCGCTGTGCCACGATGTTCATGGGCACTTTGCCAGGGCGGAAGCCATCGATCTTTACTTTATGCGCCAACTTTTTCAGTCGCGAATTCACTTCATTTTGGATGATGGTAGTGGGCAAAGTTAAAGTGATTTTGCGTTCCAACTTTTCCAAAATTTCAACATTCACGGTCATGAGTTTTCTCCATCTCTAAACTGAAAAGCGCAGGGCTTGGGACATTCTTTGGTGCGCGGGGGGGGACTCGAACCCCCACAGTATTGCTACCGTCAGGACCTAAACCTGGTGCGTCTACCAATTTCGCC
>JABMMR010000345.1 GCA_013205525.1 Burkholderiales bacterium
AGTCTGAACCGCTGAAAGCAGGGCCTGCCAATGGCCGACCTGCATGTCCTTGCTGTTGATTTGCGCCACATTCAGAACATCCAATTTGAATTCGTTCACATGGCTTAAATCTTTTATTAAGTCAGCAATCCCTAACTCGCCAGCAATATATTCTTTGGGGTTTTTGGGGTCGCCAGCCAGTCCAGCAATGGTACCCCCCATGCCTAAAACTGTGATATTTTGAAGTTTTTTTGAGGTCATGGGCTTGTAGAAAGTTTAAAACTGGTTAAAAATACAGTTACTGGATGTCCAAACAGTATTTTCAGAGCAAATTGGTTAATCCATTTTCACCGACAACAGGGAGCCCCTTATGGAACAAAACAAGCTTACCGCCAGACAGCAGCAAATTCTCACTTTGATCGAAACAGCCATTCGCCAAACCGGGGCGCCGCCCACCCGGGCTGAAATCGCCAAAGAACTGGGCTTCAAGTCGGCCAATGCAGCTGAAGAACATTTGCAAGCCCTGGCCCGCAAAGGCTATATACAACTTGTCAGCGGGACCTCTAGGGGCATTCGCCTCAAAAGCCCAGACTATGCCAACCAACTCGGCGTTGCCCGCAACCCCTATTCATTGTCTCTGCCCGGTTTAGGCCAATTGGTTTTGCCATTGGTCGGCCGTGTGGCAGCTGGCTCACCCATCTTGGCGCAAGAGCACATCGAGCAAAGTTATGCGGTTCAAAATTCACTTTTTTCTCAAACTCCCGACTATTTGCTCAAGGTTCGCGGCCTGTCCATGCGAGACGTCGGCATTCTTGATGGTGATTTATTGGCGGTCAAATCTACCTCCGATGCTCGCAACGGCCAAATCATCGTGGCCCGCTTAGGCGAAGAAGTCACGGTCAAGCGCTTTGAGAAAAACACCACAGGCATACACCTTCATCCCGAAAACCCCGATTTCTCAACCATCCACGTCAACCCAAGCGACTCTTTTCACATCGAAGGCTTGGCAGTTGGCCTCATTCGCCACCAGTTCTAACCCCCTTTGGAGCAAACCATGAATCTCGCACTCATCACCACCCATCAACTGTTTCAGCGCATCGATGCCGCCTACAAAGCGTTTTGGCCCGCCAACGATCCCCACATGACTGTCCAAGACTTACCCACAGCACCCACAAAGCCTTTGCGAGTAGTTCGTATCGCTGAAGATGGCGCTAATTCCCCTTACAACGCCGGGCGCATGGTCATGTCGGGTCGCATGGCCGATATATGCGCCGAGCTAGACCGCTTGGTGCATTTAGAAGCCAGCAAATCGCAGCGTTAAGACCTTCAAGTTTTCTTGGCGCTTAGGCTGGCCATCAAAAGCGCATTTTCTTTGCGGTCAGCCAGCACTTTTTGCATATGTGGGTTTTCGGCCATTTTTTGGCCATAAACCTTCACAGGTAAATCGGCCAGCAAGTCTTCGCCAAGTACCAACTTACTGGCGTTAGACGCTATAGGCAAATGGAACGCCGCGGCACAATCTGCCATGCTCAAATTTTCACCGCCTATATAGGGTGAAAATTTAGCCAATTTTGCAAAAGCAGCAACACCTTTGGTCAAATTTTTACGAACACGCTCTTTCGTACCTTCGCTGACTTGTCCACCAAAAAAAGCTTGGGCATACAACTCTCGGGCGACCAGTTCAATGTGCAACTCCAAATACACAATCAGTTCGCGCAATTTGGCTGCTTGCATAGGGTCTGAGGGTAACAAGGGGTGTTGGGGATAGGCTTGCTCTAGGTATTCGGCAATCACCATGGACTCGCTCAAACAACCTTGCGGGGTTTCAAGAAAAGGCACTTTGCCCATGAATGAGCGAGCCATCAACTTGGGATGGCTGTTACCCACCCATACCAACTCTTCTTCAAATGGAATGTCTTTCAACAGTAATTGCAATTTGATTTTGTTGTAGTAGTTGCTGGTAGAGAACCCACACAGTTTCAGCGTCATGGCATTTCCTTGATTAATCAAATGTGGGCGCATTCTGTCACAGCAGACCTGCACAGAGATAATGAGCAGCTATGAATTCACTCTTTACCAATGTCGGCGTTTGCGGCACCGGCGCCATGGGGCAAGGCATTGCGCAATTGGCCGCCCAAGCCGGCAGCCAAGTCATGCTGTTTGACGCCTCTTTTGAGCGGGCCGTGCAGGCCAAGATCGCCATTGAAAGTCAATGGCAGAAAATGCTTGCCAAAGACCGCATCACCCCCAGCCAGTTGGCGCAATTTCTGTCGCGCCTACACA
>JABMMR010000346.1 GCA_013205525.1 Burkholderiales bacterium
GGGCAAAGCCCATGGTGGGTCATAGCGCGCCAGTTGCGGGGGGCCAGAAGGCACCAGTTTGCGTGCTTGCACCCAGTCGGTAAGTGCCTGGGATTCTTTGCGAATGCGGCTGTCGGTGTTGAGCCCTGAATATTTTGCAACAGCCACGGTTTTGGCGGGCACCTCGCGCAGTTTTACCGCACCGCTGTTAGGTGTTGGAAGGGATTCCAAGGTGTACTTATCAGGCATCACAAACTGTACGCGCCAGCGTTTCGTCTGCAGCCAAGTTGAAGCATCGACGGCAGGTTGCACCAACACTGGTGCCGTGATGTCCAACTTTAAAGGCTGAACATCAGGCACCAGGGTCACAGGTGCTGTCATTGCGATTTTGCTGCTTTGCGTACTCTGGGGGACTTTATTGTTGCCAAATATATAGTCCGCGATGATTCGGAAACCCTTGCTTGAAGCGGCGTCCATATCGCCATCCACCCAAGTTTCTGCAACGATGAGTGGAGCGTACTGGCGCAATTCAAACCCAGCTTCCTGGTCCAGAACTTTATATTTAGGTTCCTCGATAGCCAATGCAGCACTCGTGGCCATTAAGCACCCCAAAAAACAAAACAGCAAACGCATTGTCAGTCCACTTACTTGGGCATGATCACGCTGTCAATGACATGGATGACGCCGTTGTCGGCCACGATGTCCGTGGTGGTGACTTTTGCTTTGTCGACCATGACGCCGCCAGTGGTGGAGACGGTGAGTTCAGAGCCTTGAACGGTTTTAACTTTGCCCGCTTTTACATCTGCAGCCATCACTTTGCCGGCGACCACATGGTAGGTGAGCACTGCAGTAAGCTTGGCCTTGTCTTTGAGCAAGGCATCCAAGTCGGCTTTAGGAATCTTTGCAAAAGCGGCGTCTGTAGGTGCGAAAACCGTGAATGGGCCTTTTCCTTTGAGGGTGTCAACCAAGCCAGCAGCGGTGAGTGCCGTTGCCAGGGTTTTAAAATTACCGGCAGCCACGGCCGTATCAACGATATCTTTGGCTTGTACGCTGAATGCCGCGCCTAGGGTTAAAACTGCAGCGATCAATATCTTTTTCATGAGAAGTTCCGTATAAATCAGGATTACCTGAAGCGCCAAAAATGTGGCATCCTATTGTTAGTTACTAATTAGTCTCCATGCAGACTGAACGGTCTTTGTATGTCGGGCCATCAAGGCCAGCAAAAAACGAAATGTCAAAACATTAGGTTGATCACGATGAACGCTAGCGCAACTGAGCAGAAAAAACGCACGAAAAATCCCGAAGCCCCTTTAGCTTTGGTGATTGGCAGTGGTTTTGGGGGGCTGGCGGCAGCGGTGCGCATGTGCGCCAAAGGTTGGCGTGTACAGGTGCTCGAGAAATTAAATGCGCCAGGCGGCCGGGCCCGCGTGATTCATGTCGATGGCTACACCTTTGACGCTGGCCCGACGATCGTCACCGTGCCATTTTTACTTGAAGATCTCTGGAAATTAGCTGGGCGCAAATTGGCCGACGACGTAGAACTGCGTTTACTCGACCCTTTTTACCGAATCCGATTCGACGACGGTGATCACTTCGATTACAGCGCAGACCCCGAGCGTATGCGCGATGAAGTGCTGCGTATAGATCCCACTGCCTTGCCGGGATACACCGCTTTCATGGCGGAGGCAGACCTTTGTTACGAGTTGGGGTTTGAGGCTTTGGGTTGCAAACCATTTGTCCGCATGGGCGACCTGTTTCAGGCTTTGCCTTCTATGGTTCGCATGAAGGGATGGCGAAGCCTGCATGCGATGGTCGCTACCCACATCAAACACCCTAAGTTGCGCCAAGCCATGAGCCTGCAGGCGCTTTTAATTGGCGGCAATCCTTTTTCTGTGACATGCGTGTTCTCACTCATCAACGCGCTTGAGAGACGCTTTGGCGTGCACTGGGCCATGGGCGGTACGGGGGCTTTGGTCAACGGCCTGGTAGATTTGATCGAAGACATGGGCGGTAGTCTGCGCACGGGCGCTGAAGTTAGCCGCATCGATGTCAACCAAGGGCGCGCTACTGGCGTAACGCTTGCCAGCGGCGAAACAATTCCAGCCGATATCGTTGTTTGCAACGCGGACACGGCTTGGACGTATAAGAACCTGATCGACCCAAAATACCGAAAGGTCTGGACCAACGCCAAGGTCGAGAAGGGTAAGTATTCCATGAGTCTTTTTGTTTGGTACTTTGGCACCAACAAACGCTTTGAAGACGTGCCGCATCACATGATGCTGCTGGGTCCGCGCTATGAAGCGCTGTTGAAAGATATCTTCAAAACCCACCGTCTTGCCGAAGATTTCAGCCTTTACTTGCATCGACCGACGGCCACCGACCCAGCCATGGCGCCTGCGGGCTGCGATACCTTTTATGTGCTGGCACCCGTACCTAACCTGCAAAGCGGTACCGACTGGACTAAGCA
>JABMMR010000347.1 GCA_013205525.1 Burkholderiales bacterium
ATTGATTTTTTTGCGGTATTCCTCGCCATAGGACTTGTGCATGCTGTCGCCAAACTGCAAGGTCAGGGTGTACTTGCCTGGTTGTAGAAAAATTTCAGCCTCGGTTTGGCCTTTGCCGTAATGCTTGTGCTGGTTATCGTTGGGGATGACGACATTTTTTTCAATGTCGACCGTATTGATAAACAAATGATGATGCCCTGTGCCTGGTTTATTGACATTGGACGGCACGACCTCTAAGCCGGTGACCTGGAACCGCGCCAAAAATGTGGGCTCAACCACGGCCCCATCAAGCGGCTCCAAAAAATCAACGCCTGCATGCGCCAGACCCGCTGTGCACATGCTGTACAACATCCACCACTTTGCTTGGCTGAACATAAAAACTCCTTCATATGAAAAGGCTCAACTTTTGACGGGGCACACCAACACCATCAACTCCATGTTTCGTGTTCCTTGATCGGGGATACGCCAAGCGCTTTCTGCTTCTTGACTTTCGCTGATGATTTCTCCACTGAGCATGGGGCCAGCAAAAAACTCGCCGCCCAAGATCCGAAATTTGCCCTTGCTGCAATCGTATTCTTTGCGCGAGCGGTTAGACAAGACACGGTTGAGCGGAAAACTGTAATTAAGCATTTCCCAAACGGCCACTGTGTCGCCTTGCACCACGATGCTGGCGGGGTCGTAGTAAAACTCGGCTTTACCGTTGTCTCCATAAAGCTTCCACTCTGCCTGCGCTGGAGCTAGCAAAGCGCACACCACATACAGCATCAGTGATTGAAGGCGACGGCAGAAGGCGGCAGGCTTGTATTTATTCATAGCGCATTGACAAAGGCAATAAGCGCTTCACGCTCGTCTGCGGGCATTTTGCTAAATGCATCTTTGGCCACCTTAGCCTCTCCCCCATGCCACAGTATGGCCTCTAGGACATTGCGCGCCCGCCCATCGTGCAATAAATGGGTGCTGCCATTGACCTGCGCTGACAAGCCTATGCCCCACAGCGGTGGGGTGCGCCAGTCGCGGGGGCCGGCCAAAAAATCGGGTCGCCCATCGGCCAAGTCTTCCCCCATGTCGTGGAGCAACAAGTCGGTGAAGGCTCGAAAGGTGGTGTTGGCGATGATGGGAAGCAAAGGGTAGTCGCCGGTGCGCAACTCGGGCAGATGGCATGCCGCACAGCCGGCTTGTTGAAACAATTGCTCGCCGCGCTTGACTTGGGGCAGTTCCAAATTTCGCGCTGGCGGGGGTGCCAAAGCCGCTTGCCAAAACTCCATTTGATCCCAGTTGTAATTCAATAACTCAGGGCGGTTGCCTGGCGGCATGGCCAAGCACAGGGTTTGCACAGGCGGGCAGTTCTCTTCGATATACAAAGAGGAGGTCACGCCCATGTCGCCCAAAAAGGCCGCCACAATTTGCTGGCGAATGCTGGGCTGATTGGCCTTCCAGCCAAAACGCCCCAGCACGGTTTTTTGATGGATATCGTCTCGCACGTAATTGAGTCGGCCATTCAAGCCTTGGGTTTTTTGCAGGGCGGCGATGTCCTTGAGCGTGCTTTCAGGCACGGCCTCCAAATAACCCAAGCCATAAATCACCTGCGTATTGCGCAGCGATGTCATGCTCTGCTCGCCCAGTGGCCCAAATCTCAGGTTTTCCATCCGCAGTTTAGGGCGGCGCAACGCCACTGGGGTGCCATCGGCCAGCGTCACGCTCGACGGCGTCCAATCCATATACACATCGGCTTCGCCAGGCTTGAGGTTTTCTTTCAATCCGACATTGACACCAAACACCTGTATTTGGTCGCCGTAATGAGGATGGGAAAGGGGCTCGCCATGGGGACCTTGGCCCGGCACAGAAACCCGCAGCAATTGCTGAACAATGATGGCGTTGTCCACTGTGCGCCCGCGCCCTGCTTGCACATGGCAGACCGAACAGGCATTGGCAATAAAGGTGGGGCCCAAGCCCCAATGGCCACCTAGCAAAGGGAACACCACCCAAGGAACTTTGAATTCTTTTTCGCCTTCCTTGAACAAGCGCAGCTGCGCATAGGTCAAACCGAGCACTGGTTGTAAAAAGACCTCGTTCAGTGGAATGGGCTTGGGCTCACTTCGAACAATTTGTGCCCACGACGGCCAAGACAGCAGGCAGGCTAAGCCTATGCCGCTGACATAAGCCAAGCCTTTAAGCCATACCAAGAATGCATTCACGTTCTAGCACTTTTGTTCCATCGCACATGATTTGTACGCGGGGTCCGGTGTAACCACGCCCTCACAAGCCTCTTTGACATTGATCTTGGCGTTGCGACAAGCCGTGCCCAATGCCACCATGGAGTCCGTCGCTGCATTCTTCATGTCGCAAAAATATTCTTGCTGTTTTTTGGCATCCGTACAGGTGCCGACGCGGGTTTTCTTGTCCTCTTGTGCGCCAGCCAAACCGAGCAGCAACCAAACAGAAACTGCACCTAAAAGCCATTTGTTCAACTTCATAAAATATCTCCCTTCATGGTATTTGTGTGAATAAGGCAAAAGGGCTTGCCAGCATTGCGCTGGCAAGCGCCTTTTCACCTCACTGAACCTTTTAAGTCGCTTCTGGGAGACGGCCTTCTTTGGCAATGTAGCCATAAGCGGCATTGCTGCGCTCGCCACCCATAGCCAAGTACTCGGCCTTCATTTGCGCAATCATGTCGTGGTCGAATGCTTTGGCATCGGCCGCGATTTTTTGCGCATCCAAACGGTAAAGCTTGGCTGAGTTTTCGCCAAAAATTTTGTTTTTGACTGCGCCCCGTCCGTCGCCGAGCTTGGTTTTCCAGCCTTGTTTTTTCATCATGGCGTCTGGGATTTCCAAGCGACGCATCGCCTCAATCTGCCACTGTGGCGAGCCGTACCAGACCGAGTCTGTGCCCCATACCACCCGATCTGCGCCCATGAGGTTGACCAACTGGCCAATGAAGGCTGCACAAAACACAGGGTCGGTGACAGCGGTACTGGCAAAGCTGGAACCAATTTCGGCATAAACGTTGTTGACACCATATTTTTGAGGAATACGTGCCAAGTCCGTCGCCCACTGTATATAGCCATCCTTTTCAAACTGCGCCATTTCCATGTCGGGCTTGTCTGCCAACCAAGGCCGCAAAGCAGCATGGTAGATGACAAAGTTCATTTTGGGCCAGTCTTTGGCGGCTTTACCAACATCAGCAACGGTTGCGTTTTCCCAAGTGCCGGCGAAAGCTTTTTCATAGTCGCGAGGCATCAGGCCTTTGTGGATACAAATGGTGTTGATGCCCGACTTGATTGCTTTTTCATAGAAGGGGTACATGAGCTTTTCGTCATCCAAGCGCCAAGCGTATTTGGAAGGTCCAAATGGGTCGCCAATGGTGTAAGACTTCCATGACACCGGCTTGAGTTCTGTAATCGCACGGTCGACCTCGTCCATCCAGTTGGGGTACTTGGGCGTGATGATGGAGTGGCCCAACATGCGCACACTGCCGGCCATTTTGTTCACTGCACGGCACGCGTTTTGGATGGCGTCGTTGGAGAGCAGCCACCAATTGGGGTCATCAAAAGGCGCGCCCGACAAGAGCGCAATGGTGGTGTCGCTGTCGAGGAAAATTTCTTTCAGGTAGTTGTCCATCTTGTAGCGCGACAAGTTGGTGGGTACGCTGCCAATATTGGGGTTGACATTGGAGCCCTCGGCCCACTTGGTTAAACCCAACAAGCCTTCTTCTTTGAAGTCGTCGCGAATAAAGTGGGTTTGGTCATCAAAAATGAACTGTCCTTTGTATTTGGCTTTGCGGTCGCCTGCGGCATCGGGGTGCTTGACCTCGGCGGCATTGACCTCAAACACATCACCGTAGACCATGTTCATTGCGGTAAAAGCTGCCGCCATGCCCGAGGAGGAGGCCAAGAATTTGCGGCGTGTGGTGTTATGGCGCTTGGCTTGCTTGTCAGCCATTTCTTTGATGAGGAACTCGACTTGCTTTTGCTTGGCGGTTTGCGGCAAGGGGTTGTACTCACCGTTGGACACCACCTGGGTTGGAATAGGCGAGCGAAACGCCGCTTCGTCTGCTGGCAAGCATTCATCAAACTCACGTTCAGTCATAGAAACGCCAAAGGGGCGTTGTTTGTCTGTCATAACAGTCTCCTGGTTGTTGTGGTTGAAAACTCGTGACCTTCTGGACACAAATGGCCAGAGCCCTCAGTTATCTAGCAATCCACATGCCGATTCGCATAGGTGTATTCACGAAGTAAGAAATTGTCAGAAGAATGAATAGGTGCTGTTTATTCGACTGGATTTATAAATTTGCTGGTTTTGTAGTGTTCACTTGTCACAGTCCGCGTGACAAGTGTCACTGCGGGTGTATCAATGGCATTAAGAATTTTTGGGATGCGCAATATCCAAACGCTTCATGTGCCGGTAAAGGGTCATGCGCGACAAGCCCAAATCGGTGGCCGTGAGCGACACATTCCACGCCCGCTGCTTTAGGGCAGCAAGCAAATTGTCGCGCTCTGGACTTGTGATGAGGCCTGCAGAAATGGTGAAAGAGGACAAGTGGCTAGGC
>JABMMR010000348.1 GCA_013205525.1 Burkholderiales bacterium
CATCCAGCAAACGTTGCGCGGGTATGCGTTCGCCCAACAGCATGAACTGGTTGACCAAAGCTTTGGGCATGGCGCGAACCAGAAACCAGCTGCCCCCGCCATCGGGGGACAAACCCACCGAGCTGTAGGCCATGACAAAAACACTGTCGGCTGCTGCCACCACCATGTCACATGCAAGCACCAAAGAAAAGCCCGCGCCCGCAGCCGCACCTTCGACCGCTGCAATGACCGGTTTGGGGAAGGTGCGAATGGCTTCGACCCAGCTGTGCAAAGCATCTATGCCCTCGGCTTGCTGCTCAGGCTCAGCCGCTCGGCTGTCCAAAATGCGGTTTAAGTTGCCACCCGCGCAAAAATGGGCCCCTTCACCTGTGAGGATGACACTTTTGACATCGGGGTTGGTTTCAGCCACGTTCAAAGCTTCCACACCCGCGCTGTACATGGCGGGGTCCAGCGCATTGCGGTGCTCGGGGTTGGAGATGGTCAAGACCAAGGTCTGGCCTTGGCTGTGGCTTTTGAGTTGGGCTGTCATGTTTTAAATCGAAATATGGCTCAAGCTTAAACCCAAGGCGCCACGCCTGCGAAGCCACGGGCTGGGGCGGTAACGTGGGTCGCCATAAACGGTCTGCAGATTAAAGAGCACTTCCAGCAAATTGTCAGCGCCTAATGTGTCGCCCAGAGCCAAGGGCCCCATGGGGTAGCCCAAACCAAGGGTCACTGCCGTATCTAAATCTGTCGGGCTGCAAATACCTTGCTGACACATATCGCTGGCGATATTCACGATGGTGGCCACCACCCGCTGGGTAACAAAGCCGCCACTGTCTTGCAAGACGCTCACTGCTTTGCCGTCGCTGCCCATCAGGGCGCAGGCGGCGTCGCGCATATCGCTTCGCGTGGCAGGGTTGGTGGCAAGCACACGTCTGCGGGTGCTTGGGTCTGGCATGAGCATGTCAATGCCCAATGTGCGTGCAGGGTCTAAGCGCTCGACGATAGCGCAGGTGGTGACATCAAAGCCCAATGGGGCGACCCAACACAGGGCTTGGTTGGAAGGTGCGGCACCGGTTTCAATGCGAGCGCCAAGGGATTGGAGCAATTGCAGCAATTCAGCGCGTCTGGCGGCACGGGCAGACACCCACACGGGGGGCAGCTGCTCAACGGTGGGCAAAGGATTTTCCGCAGGTATCTGGGCTTTGCCATCTGCATAGGTGTAAAAACCTTGGCCGGTTTTACGGCCTAGCCAGCCCCCCGCCAGTCGCTGGGCGGTGATGACGCTGGGGCGGTAACGTGGTTCTTCAAAATACTGGTGGTAAATGGATTCCATGACCGGATGGGACACATCCAAAGCGGTAAGGTCCATCAATTCAAAAGGCCCGAGCTTGAAACCCACTTGGTCGCGCAAAATACGGTCGATGGTGGCGAAATCGGACACACCTTCACCGACGATGCGCAAGGCCTCCGTGCCATATCCGCGGCCCGCGTGGTTGACGATAAAGCCTGGCGTGTCTTGTGCCAGCACAGCTTGGTGGCCCATGCTCTGCACATACAACTTGAGTTGCTCACATGCGGCTGGCGATGTTGCCAAACCAGGCACCACCTCCACCACCTTCATCAGCACGACGGGATTGAAAAAATGCAAGCCCGCAAAACGCTCGGGGTGAGGCATGCCGGCAGCCATTGCCGTGATGGACAGTGAAGATGTGTTGCTCGCGATAACAGCTTGGGTGCTAAGGTGTTCACACAGTTGAGTAAACAGTGAGCGTTTGGCATCTGCATTTTCAACAATGGCTTCAATCACCAAATCGCAAGAAGACAAATCTTGCAAAGTGTTCGCCATGTGTAGGCGCGACAGAAATTGCGCCAACTGGCTGGGGGTGATGCGGTCTTTGGCAAGCATTTTCTGCCATTGACTTTCAATGGCGATCTTGGCCTGCACGGCTCGCTCAAAAGAGGCGTCAAACAGCTTGACTTGGCTACCGGCTTGGGCGGCCAATTGCGCAATGCCTTGCCCCATGGCGCCGGTACCGCAAACGCCGACATTGGTAAAGAGTGAATTCATAAGTGCCGATTATCTCTGTGCTGATCTGTTGTGACAGAATGCGGCCACATTTGATCAATCAAGGAAATGCCATGACGCTGAAACTGTGTGGGTTCTCTACCAGCAATTACTACAACAAAATCAAATTGCAATTGCTGGAAAAAGGCATACCTTTTGAAGAAGAGTTGGTCTGGGTGGGCAACAGCCATCCCAAGTTGATGGGTCGCTCATTCA
>JABMMR010000039.1 GCA_013205525.1 Burkholderiales bacterium
CCTAGAGGCAAGCGCCTACATGGCGCAATCACTGGGACTCCCCTTCAAGGCACTATGGCCGCAAGAAACTGCGAATGCTGAAAAAAAGGCATCAGAAGCCAAATCTCTGCAATCAATGACTGAATTTAAAACAGCACGAGTGCCTTCACAAACTTGGAAACTCGGATCAAGGGATTTTTCCTCCAACTCTGATACGAAGCAAATACCGTTTTGTTTTGACAACGAACTGATTGAAAAAACTTGCTCAATTGAAGACTTTGAAATCTCACTGCGGCCTGTCAACTGGGCACAATATTTAGATTTTGTAAATTCTACGGGCCACCGAATGCCAAATTACATTCGACAAACGGGCACTGATTTCGAAACAGAATTGTTTGGCCGTTGGCGGCCTTTGAACAAGGGCGCACCGGCGGTTCACCTTTCGTGGACGGATGCTCAAGCCTACTGTGCCTGGGCCCAATGCCGCCTACCGACAGAAGCCGAGTGGGATTGTGCTGCCAAAACACTCACGGACTTTGAGTGGGGTGATGTTTGGGAATGGACGCAAGACATGTTTGCACCCTATGAAGGCTTTGTAGCGCATCCCTACACCGAATATTCAGCGCCTTGGTTTGGCACGCACAAAGTGTTAAGAGGTGCGTCGCACTTCACACACGCTGTGTTGCGGCATGTCAATTATCGAAATTTCTTTACGCCAGAACGCGATGATATTTATTCAGGCTTTAGAACCTGCGCGCTTTAAACTTCCACCATTCGGGTGGGGAGGTCATTGCGTCAAAATTTCATTAAATATTTTGGATTAACGGTTGAGCCATCGCCTGAGCGTAAAGCTCAGCACATCGACGCAAGCCACCATGAGCAGCATCGCGCCCAAAATCGTGGCAGTCTTGTTCATGAGAAACAAGCCCATGTTGAATGACAACATCTGACCCAAACCGCCCGCCCCCACAACCCCCAATACGGCGGCTGCGCGAATGTTATTTTCCCAGCGGTACAGCGTGTAACTCATTAACTGCGGCAAGACCTGTGGCAAAGTCGCGTAGGCAAATACGCGCAGCGGTCCCGCCCCTTGGGTTCGCAAAGCATCGCCAGGGCCCGTGGGTATGTTCTCCATGGCCTCTGCAAACAGCCGGCCCAAAACGCCGCTGGTATGAAGGGCCAGAGCCAAGGTACCGGCCATAGGCCCTAACCCGGCAGAAATTAACAAGAGCGCAGCCCAAACCAGTTCAGGAATAGCCCGCAAGGCATTGAGCAACCAGCGTGTGGGACTGCGTAACCAAGCTGAGTCTTGTTTCGACATTCGGCTGGCAGGCACGGCCAAGGCCAAGCCCAACACCGCAGCCATGACGGTCCCCAGCGCAGACATGGCCAATGTTTCCCAAGCTGCCGAAACGACTTTGCTCACAAATTTGGGCGACACATCCGGCGGGAAAAACTCTGCCATAAAGCGGTACATGCTGCGCCCCGCCTCTAAGGACGCAAAGGCCGCCCAGTCAAGCTCCAAAGTCACAAAGCTTGCAACGACCAGCACCAGCAAAGCGACGGTGAACCAGCAAGCTCTGCATCTAGCATCGAACAAAGGTGGCGGCAGTTTGTAAGGTAGGTTGGCCGCTTCTCGGGGAAAGGTTAATGACATAGGCGGTGAATTTGTTGAAGGCTTCATGACAAAGCCCTTCTTAGCCAAGCACTCACCGTATCAGCGATCGCCACCAGCACCATGAACACCAAAAGCAAAGTAGCAACTTCGCCGCCATTGAACATCTTCATCGAATTGTCCAGTTGTTGGCCTAAGCCTCCGGCGCCGACAAACCCCAGCACCACCGATGAGCGAATAGCGCATTCCCAGCGGTACACGGTATAGGAAGCCAGCTCGGCAGCATGGCTGGGCAGCAACGCATAGACAAATGCTTGTAAACGGCCGCTGCCGTTACGCATCAGCGTATGGGTGGCATGGCTCTCGCCACTTTCAAAGATTTCGGCATACACCTTGCCAAGCATGCCGCCATAGGTGAGTGCAATGGCCAGCACACCTGCCGTTGGGCCCAGACCCACTACGCGCACAAAGACCAAGGCCCAAACCAGCTCAGGAATGCTGCGCAGTACGATCAAAGTGGCGCGCACGCACCAGCGAACCAAAGCAGGCCAGCGGTTC
>JABMMR010000349.1 GCA_013205525.1 Burkholderiales bacterium
AGATAGTCAGCCATGATTGAGTTCCTCTTTTTTCATTAAGGCCACTGTGACCAGATGGGCAGGTTTAACCACCAGCCCCACCATTCGGGCCAACCGCGACTCCAGAAGGGTCCGCTGATGACAATGCACAAGGCGCTGAACAACACCGCGGCCAGGGCAAAAAACACGCCCAAACGGTGAATGCCTAAGGTGCCGATGGAGTAACCAATGATGTCGCGGAAAAAAGTGTCTTCATGCTCGGGTGTCTTCACCACTTTGCCAGCACCGGGGTTGGTGGCAGACAAAATCAAAGCACCGTGCAAAGACAAAGCCAAGGTGGTGGCAAAGAAAAAGCTCACCGCCAACATGTGGGCCGGGTTGTAGTGGAAATGCAGGTATTGGTAACCGACGTTGGACACCCAATCGAGGTGACTGTAAATACCGTAGGGAAAAGCATGACCCCAACCACCCATCAAAACAGGTCGAATCACATTGAGGGTGAAGTAAGCAAAAATCGCCACACCAAACATAAAAGGAACATGGTAGCCCATGCCTAATTTGCGGCAAATTTCAACCTCGCGCAACATCCATGAAACGAAAGCACCTAAGGCACAAACGGTGATGATTTGCCACAGACCGCCTTCTTGCAAGGGTGCGAAACGCAAACCATAAGACAGATCGGGGGGGGCAATACTGATTTGCCATAAATTCCAAGTGGGGCCGAGAGCCGCGCCCCACAGAATCATGGCCGTACCAAGAAATGCGAAGAAGATGGTCGTGACGCCGAAGAACCCGACATAAAACGGACCTACCCAAAAATCAAACAGGTCACCTGCTAGCAGCGTTCCGCCGCGCACTCGGTATTTTTTTTCAAAGCTGAGCATGGCCATGATGTAGCCCTCCTGCTGCAAGTGTTGGTAAGAGGAAAAATTTAAAAATGCAGATGCTGCAGTTCTTTACAGAACTGGCAGCACCTGCGGTACTGCCAACTTTCAGGACTTCGCTGCAGGAACTGCTGCAGGCATAGGCGAGTTTTGCGCCGATGCTGAAGCGGGTTTCTTTGCGCCGTCTAGCCAGTTGAATTTATTGGTACTTAGCAAAATGAGGTGAATCATCGCTGCCAAGCCAAACAGAAAAATGCCTTGCACGACCATTGCACGCAATGGGTCATAAAGTCTCCAAACTCTCCACATAATGGTTCTCCTAAATGATGTGGGACATGAACGTGTAAACCGAGGCTTTCACACCTGCAAACACATTGGTCATGTTCTCTGCGCCTGGCAGCCAACTCTTCCATCGCAATCCGACCAGTTGGGCCAAAACTGCAAAAGATAAAAGTACAGCAAAACAAGGTACAAAGATCAGGACAAACGCTAGCTTGTCGTCCAAACCGTTAGGTTTGTAAGAGACTTGAGAAGTGTGAGAAATCATGGTTTAACTCCGTTCGGTGAAAAAAACCTACCTTAGACGAACCAGGGCCGCCATGCCCAGACCAGGATGTGAGCCACCACAGCGACAGCTGTGAAGCCAACTAATCCCTGAATCCAGTAATGGTGGAACTCCTGAGCCTCTTCGTTAGTCAGTCCGGATATGGAATTCGGATGGTTTGACATGCGATGCTCCTTCAACAAAATGGCCGTGAGGCCAACGCTGCGCCCAACCCGCGCAACATAGGCAGCCGCAGCAGATGCCACGACATGGGGTAAGGTTCCTGCGCAAAAGCGCCTGAACCGTGTAGGTTTACAAACTGTGTCATGCCGGCTCTCCCAAGCCCAGCTCGACACCCGCTTGCTGTACATGCGCGAGCGTAACCAGCTCGTCGCCTTTGTCTCTTGCCTTGCCCTCGGCCAAATCGCGTAAACGCTTGGCCGCAGAGATTTGCACCAGCACCGGTTGACCGGCCACCAATGCATGCAGTTTGGTTTGGGCCGCGTCGTCCCACGGCGTGTTGTTTTGCGCACCCGTGATACCCCGCGCCAGTGTGGCGTCTACCTTGTCCATGTCGGTGCCCAGCGGCAAGATATGGAACAAAGCATCAAACAAGCAGTTACAACATTCTTGAATGAGATAGGTAGCACCGCTGTAGCCCATGAAAGGTGTGCCGGTATGGCGACGGTTGATGGCGCGTGGGAAAGTTGCGGGATTAAAGGAGGCCTTCATGGGCCCACTGCTACCAGCTTCAGCCAAGTACATG
>JABMMR010000350.1 GCA_013205525.1 Burkholderiales bacterium
AGAAACCGATGAAGAAGCCGGCGCAGACATTGAAATGCAAGCCTTGTTTTCAGTCATTGATGTGCCCAAAGTGGGTCAGGTGCACTTCTTTTTCCTTGCCAAGCTCAACAGCGACCGCTTCAACCCTGGACATGAAACCATGCAAGCTCGGCTTTTTGATGAGGCCGACATCCCCTGGGACGATTTGGCTTTTCGCACCGTGCGTGAGACCTTGAAGGCGTTTTATGCCGATCGCGCATCTGGCCAATTTGGCTTTCACCAACAAGTGATCAGCTAAGCCCGCTTGAATTTGCCGGGGGAAAACCCTTAAGCAGATCTTTCTATAATTTTTTGATTTTCTTGTATCGGAGTCTTCACCATGGTTTGGCAACAAATTTACGATCCCTTAGGCAATATGCTGTTGTCTACTTTGTTGGCAGCCATACCGGTGGTGGTGATGCTGGTGGGTTTGGGCTTTTTACACATGAAGGCGCATATCGCCGCGGGTGCTGGTTTGGTTGCGGCTTTGGTCATTGCGATTGTGGTTTATGGCATGCCCAGCGAAATGGCGGCCAATGCGGCACTTTATGGCGGCCTGACGGGCTTGTTGCCCATAGGCTGGATTGTGCTCAACATCATTTTCTTGCACCAACTCACCGAACAAAACGGCAGTTTCAAGGTTTTGCAAGACTCGATTGCCGGCATCACCGAAGACCGCCGTTTGCAGTTGCTGCTGATTGCGTTTGCTTTTGGGGCTTTCTTTGAGGGCGCTGCTGGATTTGGCACACCTGTGGCAGTGACCGCTGCCATTTTGATTGGTCTGGGCTTTTCGCCCTTGGCGGCTTCGGGCTTATCGCTGATTGCCAACACCGCACCTGTGGCCTTTGGCGCCTTGGGTACCCCCATCATCACCTTGGCCAAAGTGCATGGCTACGACGCCATGCAAGTCTCCATGATGGTGGGTCGCCAGTTGCCCTTCTTCTCTTTGCTGGTGCCGTTTTGGCTGATTTGGGCCTTTGCCGGTCGCCGCGCTATGTGGGAAATTTGGCCGGCGATTTTGGTCACCGGCTTGAGCTTTGCCATCATGCAATTCTTGGTGTCCAACTACATGGGCCCAGAGTTGGTCGACATCATCGCAGCCGTGGTCAGCATGGCCAGTTTGGTGACCTTCTTACGCTTCTGGCAACCCAAAACCATTTGGACCTCGGTTTCATTGAAAGGCCACGAAAACAGTGGTGGCGAGGCGCAAGCACCTCGCGCTGTCACGGTGCACTCACGCGACGCCATCATCCGCGCTTGGACACCTTGGGCCATCCTCACCGTCTTCATCTTTATTTGGGGCATGCCTTCAGTCAAAGCTTTCCTCAACAGCTTTTTTGCACCCCAGTTTGCTCTGGAGGGTTTGCACAACCTCATTGAAAAAATGCCACCGGTGGTGCCTGTACCTAAAACCGAAAGTGCGATTTACACCTTGAACCTGTTGTCATCCACCGGTACCGGCATTTTGTTGTCGGCCATCGTAGGGGGCTTGGCCATGAAGTACAACCCTCTGCACATGGTGCGTATTTTCTTTAGCACCTTGTGGCTGGTTCGCTATTCATTGCTGACCATTGTGTTGATGTTGGCTTTGGGTTATTTGACGCGCTACTCAGGCACCGACACCACCTTGGGCCTGGCATTTGCCAACACCGGCGTGTTCTATCCCTTCTTTGGCACTTTGATGGGCTGGCTGGGTGTGGCGCTCACGGGTTCTGACACGGCATCCAATGTGTTGTTTGGCGGCATGCAAAAAGTAGCGGCCGAACAACTGGGTCTGTCACCCAACCTGATGGGTGCGGCCAACAGTTCAGGCGGCGTGATGGGCAAAATGATCGACGCCCAGTCGATTGTGGTGGCCTCCACTGCCACGCGTTGGTTCAACCACGAAGGCGATATTCTTCGCTATGTGTTTTTCCACTCTATCGCCTTGGCCTGCTTGGTCGGTATTTTGGTTTCGCTGCAAGCCTACGTGTACCCCTTCACTTTGATGGTGGTCAAGTAAGGCGCTACAAAAGAGCAGATGCACTTGAGCATGGCTTGGCAGCTGCTGTCGCTGCCTATGGCTAGCTTGTTTGAGTTTTTGGAGGAAAAACTCAACAACAAACAGCAACTGGCTATGATTTTTTTCATGGTTTTGAAGTTTTAAACAGCCAAAATAAGGACTTCATTCTAAAAAATACCTAGGCTGTGACAATACCCTCAAGATTTCTAGAAGCCTAGCCCGTCAATGTCGAAAAATTTGTTGCAAACCTTAGATTAAGCTCAAGTTTCTTCGGCCAAAACCGACAATAGATGACCCCTTCCTCCGACAAATCACATCAGGACTGTTGTATGAAAAGAATATTCACCCTTTGGCTGCACCTCCTGCTGCTTGGCTTGGTTGCCTGCACAACTGTCTCGCCGATAACCTCACCCTTTGCGCCTAAGCCCCATCAGGTGGTCTTGGGCTCCAACAGCTTTGGCTTTCCACAAGACAAAATGACGGTTTTGGGCTCGACCCAAGGCCAAACTTTTGAGACGCGTCACAGTACTTTGCGCCATGAAAGTTGCGCCAAAGGCATCATGGACATTGTGGAGTTCTCAGGCACCATAGACCCGGTTAGTTTGCAAAGCTTGCAAGCACATATGAACAACCTCTCCCAATGCATCAACAGCCAAGGACAGCGTATGCCGCCACAGGTCTACCTCAACTCCAATGCTGGTAAACCGCTCTTAGGCATAGAGTTGGGTCAAGTGTTAGGGCGCTATGGAGTCGAAGCCGTGGTCACCGAAGGTCAAATTTGCTCGGGCGCTTGCGCCGTGGGTTTTCTCACTGCTCGCCAGCGCAGCGTTAAATCCAATGGACGGGTGGTCTTGTACTTCAACGGAGCCAAGAACAATGGATTCGATTGCGCCCGCTCCAACGATATGATGCCTTTGAAGAACCATTTCCTCGTTGCCGCTGGACGCACGGGGGGAACCGCTTTGTACAACCAAGCCCTGACCTACTGCAACAGCGACAGGGGCTGGGAGATATCCTGATATGCCGGTGATTGTCATTGCCAACCCCAAAGGCGGGGCTGGGAAATCTACTTTGTCAACCAATGTCGCGGGCTTTTTTGCCTCGCAAGGCCACGCGGTCATGCTCGGCGACGCCGATGTACAGCAGTCTTCACGCCTGTGGCTGAGCCTGCGTCCCGAGCAAGTTCCGCGCATCACCACTTGGGAGTTGCAAGCCGATTTGGTGTTGACAGCCAAGCCACCCAAGGGCACCACCCATGTGGTGATCGATACCCCAGGGGGTCTGGACGGCTGGCGTTTCAAAGAAGTGTTGGGGCGTGCCGACAAAATCATAGTTCCCATCATGCCCAGCATTTTTGATATGTTTGCGGCGCAAAATTTCCTCACCAAACTGCGTGAAATTGTCGGTAACACCCGCACCAAAGTGGGCGTGGTGGGCATGCGGGTCGACGAGCGCACCTTGGCAGCGAATAAATTGCGTGAATTTATGGACACACTGGACTTGCCCATCGTTGGCTATTTGCGCGACACCCAACACTATTTGCACTTGGCCGCGCACGGTCTGAGCATGTTTGACATTACACCTGGCAAGGTAGAAAAAGACTTGCTGCAATGGCGACCTATTTGCCAGTGGTTGCAAGACCCTTGAAGCTTTCTTTTTGCTAAGCCTGTGGGGTGGCTTGTAAAAACCCCAAAATAGCCTGCGCCACCTTGGAAGGCGCTTCGCGCTGCGGGAAATGCCCCACGCCAGCGAACAATTGGCGCTGGTAGGGTCCGGTGAAAAACTTCTCGCGATGGGCCGATGTAGCTGGAAGGCTCACCCCATCAGCTTCACCATGCAGCATCAGGGTGGGCACATTCAAAACGGGTGCGGGATGCAACAAAGCCTCATCCGCGTCGTAATAAGGGTCGCTGGGCGCGTGACCCCAACGGTGCTGGTAAGAGTGCAGCACCACCTCGGCCCAATCGGGGTTGTTAAAAGCCAAGGCGGTTTGTTCGAACTCAGCAGGCAAATACCAGCCCTTGGGTGCCCAGGTATCCCACATGCGTTGAGAAAATTCCTTGGCGTTTTCGCGCACATAACGCTCGCCCCGCGCAGTGGCCATAAACCAGTGGTACCAGTACAACTGGGTTTGCTCCATGCTCAAAGCTTGTGTGGGATCGTTGGTGCCGTAACCCACTGAGATCAACACCATGTGACTGGCAATGCCCGGCTCGAGTCCGCAGGCATTGGCCACCGCCCGTGCGCCCCAGTCGTGGCCTACCAATACCGGTTTTTCAAGGCCTAAGGCATGCACAAACTCGACCATGTCGCGCCCCAAACTCGAGAGTTGCCCCGTGCGCGGCGTGTCTTCACGTAAAAAAGTCGTTGGCAAAAAACCCCTCAAAGCAGGTGCCATCACGCGGTACCCCGCTTGCACCAAATGCGGCACGACTTCATGCCAA
>JABMMR010000351.1 GCA_013205525.1 Burkholderiales bacterium
ACTCGAATACCCGGAATGGTGTCAGCCAAGACATTGGTCAACTCCGACCAGACACGGTCAATTTTTTCAAAGCCCGAGCGCAGTCTGTCGCGCACATTTTGAATCAACCAAGCGATGAAAGGCAGGGGCAGCAAAGTGGCGCAGGCCAGCCAAGGATCGATGCTGAACAAAATCACCGCGGTCATCACAATCATCAACACGTCGGTGGCGAAATCTAAAAAATGCACCGACAAAAAGATGCACAAGCGGTCGGTTTCGCTGCCAATGCGGGTCATCAAGTCGCCTGTGCGTCGGCCACCAAAATACTCCAACGAGAGTCGCAATAAATGTTCGTAAGCGGTAGAGCGCAGATCTGCACCTATGCGCTCAGACGCCAAAGCCAGCACATAGGTTTTGTACCAACCCAATCCCCATGCAAGCAAAGATGCACCGAGTAAACCAGCCAAGTACATGGTGACCAAATCAATATCAATTTTCTGGCCATTTTGAAAGGGTATCAGCACATCGTCCATCAAGGGCATGGTCAGATAAGGCGGCACCAAAGTGGCGGCGGTAGACGCCAAGGTCAATATAAAGCCCAAAAACAACTGGCCTTTATAAGGCTTGGCAAAACGCCACAGCCTGAACAAACCCCAGTTACCTTGCAGGGGAGGGTGTTCTTCTTCAATGGGAAGTTCGAAATCGATTGCAGCACCAAGTTCTTTGGCCAACTTGGGTGTGCCAGAGACCAGATCAGAAAAGGCCTCGGCAAAGGCCTGCGCTTGTTGATTGCGCCCTAGCGTAAAGCGCCAACTGCCAAGGCTGTTGCTGTGGGTGTGTAACTCCAGTGTTCCCACGCCGGCGTAGTCTTTCAAAGACATCAGCAAGTCAGGTGTCAGCGGCCATTCACGCAGCGACAACTCAGAGCCATTATTCAACTCAATGGCATAGAAGCTGTCGTTAGAGAGAAAAAGCAAGGATTTTGAGAAATATAATCGGCTGTCGAGGTCAACCTCTAACCATCCCAGTACGTTGGTGAGTGCGGGAATCTTCTCTTGCACCCTAGCCCGCCAATCCTGTGACAAGCCACTCACATCTTGCTGAAATCTGTAGTCGGTCATTCCGATGTTAAATAAATAAACGCTAATTAATTACAAGGCATCAATTATGACATTCGACGATATCCAAATTCTTCAACAGCGGTTTTTACGTGGCCCCAATTTTTGGACCTACCGCTCTGCTGTTGAAGCTTGGTTGGATATTGGTGAGTTAGAAAAATTTCCCTCCAACACCATTCCTGGTTTTGTCGACCGGTTGATTGAACACTTACCCAGTTTGCACCAACACCATTGCAGTGTGGGAGAGGTGGGTGGGTTTGTCTGGCGCTTACGCGATGGCACTTGGGCTGGGCACATCATCGAGCACGTAGCCATCGAGTTGCAAACCTTGGCTGGCATGCAGGTGAGTTTTGGCAAAGCCCGCGAAACCAGCACCAGCGGTGTTTACAAAGTGGTATTCAGAGCGCGGCAAGAAGACATTGGTTTAGAGAGCTTGCACGATGCCCGCAATTTGGTGATGGCGGCCATCAACAACAAACCTTTCGATGCTAAAGCTACAGTCAAAAAACTCAAAGACATGGTAGACCGCTTGTGCTTGGGGCCAAGCACCGCATGCATTGTTGACGCCGCCACAGAGCGCCGCATACCTTCCATTCGTTTAACCACGGGTAACTTGGTGCAACTGGGATACGGCTCGCGTCAGCGGCGTATTTGGACAGCAGAAACCGACAAGACCAGCGCCATTGCAGAACACATCTCAAGCGACAAAGACCTGACCAAGCGTTTGCTCACACAGTGTGGTGTGCCGGTACCCAAAGGTCGTACGGTCACCACTGCTGAAGAGGCATGGTCTGTGGCGCAAGACATTGGTCTGCCGGTGGTGCTCAAGCCCATAGACGCCAATCATGGCCGCGGTGTATCCCTTGATTTGAAAACCGAAGAAGAAGTGCACGCGGCTTTTCATATTGCTTTACGCGAGGAAGAAAACACCGAAGTCATTGTGGAGCAATTCATTGTGGGCGAAGAACATCGACTGCTTGTCGTGGGTGACAAAGTGGTGGCTGTTTCCCGTGGTGAAACTGTGCAAATCATCGGCGATGGTGCATCTTCTGTTGCGCAACTCATAGACTCGCAGGTCAACTCAGATCCACGTCGCGGCTTGGAAGAAGAATTCCCACTTGAAAAAATCATTCTTTCCGAGCAAGGCAACATCGTCTTGGAAATCCAAAAACAAGGCTTTGAAGTAGATAGCATTCCTGAAAAAGGAAAAGTCATCATCGTTCAACGTACCGGCAATATGGCCAACGATGTCACCGATGAGGTTCATCCCCAAGTCGCCGACATGGCGATTTTGGCGGCCAAGGTTGTAGGTCTTGATATTGCAGGCATCGATTTGGTCACACCCGATATCTCACGACCTTTGCAAGAGGTCCACGGTGCCGTGGTGGAGGTCAATGCGGGTCCAGGCTTGCTGATGCACTTAAAGCCGGTGGTGGGCAAGCCCCGCCCAGTAGGTCAAGCCATTGTTGACCAGTTGTTTACACCTTCAGACTCAGGTCGCATTCCCATTGTGGGCGTCATGGGCAGTCACCAAACCACAGAGCTTTCAAAAATCATTGCGTGGTTGCTTGAACTCAGTGGCAAACACACTGGCTTGGCTTGTGCGGATGGTTTATTCCTCGATCAGTGTCGTGTTGTCAGCAAAGATGCCCGCTCTTTCGAGTTGGGCCAGCGCTTGCTCATCAATCGCGTCTTGGATGCTGCTGTTTTTGAAAGCTCGGGCATGCAGTTGATGGACGAAGGCTAGGCTTACGACCGTTGTTTGGTAGGTGTCGTCACTGGTGTACCCGAGCCCTTGGGCCTAGAGGTTCACGACATTCGCACACCCGATCAAATGCGCAACGTCCTGCGCAACCAAGTCGATGTCGTGCTGCCCGAAGGTATTGCTGTACTCAACGCCTGCGATGAAGTGGCCGTGTCGTTTGAAGAACTCAGTGATGGCGATGTTTGCTTTTACAGCCATGAAGACAACAACCCTGTGATTGCCACCGCTAGGGAGAAATCTCAACGCGTGGTGTTTTACCGCGACAAGAAAATTTTCTTTGCACATGCTGCCAAAGAAGTCAGCATGCTCAGCACAGATGCCGAGCCGATACAAGCGCTTATCCATCACGGCGGTATCAGTTTGTCCACCTTGTGTGCGGCCGTGGCAGTGGCTAACTGCTTAGATATTTCGGCAGACCTGATTCGCGCCGGTTTGAAAAGTTTTTCTCAAAAAAGTGCTGCCGTATCCACTCCAACCAAGGGGGCTAGCCAGTGATAGAAGTGACACGTACGCGGGCCCTCAGAGGTCCCAATCTTTGGTCTAAACACACCTCGGTTGAAGCCTTGGTGCAATGCGATGTCCAGCACAATATCGATTTACGCATCAGTGTCCCCGATTTTTCAAAGCGACTGAGACATATATTCCCTTCCATTTACAGCATCTACAACAGTTCATCTGAGGCTGCTTACACCTTTGCCCATGCCCTAGAAGAAGCCACCTTGTCTTTGCAAATTGAAGCGGGTTGTCCGGTCACTTTCAGCCGCACCACGGCCACGCCCTCAGAAGGTCTGTATCAAGTGGTGGTGCAGTACACGGTAGAGCAGGTGGGGCGATTGGCTATTGGCTATGCCCAAGAATTATTACGGGCCGCTTTGAACAATACCGATTTCCCTCTTGCCAAGGCGATTGCCGAGTTACGCGAGGTGGATGAAGATTTGCGCTTAGGCCCGTCAACCGCATCTATCGTGAACGCTGGTTTGAATCGGCATATTCCGTTTATTCGCTTGACCGAGGGTAGCTTGGTGCAACTCGGTTGGGGCAGCAAGCAGCGGCGCATTCAAGCCGCCGAAACCGATGCCAGCAGCGCCATCGCTGAATCCATTGCGCAAGACAAAGAGTTGACGAAAAAGCTCTTTCGAATGGCTGGTCTGCCCGTGCCTGAAGGCCGCCCTGTGAAAGATGTGGATGATGCTTGGGCTGTGGCGCAAGAAATTGGTTTGCCGGTGGTGGTTAAGCCGCAAGACGGTAACCAAGGCAAAGGTGTGGCGGTTAATGTGAAAACCCGCGCTGAGCTCGAAGCTGCCTACGCCATCGCCTTGCGTTTTCGCGAAGACATCATGGTCGAACGCTACTTGCCCGGCAGTGATTACCGCTTGCTGGTCATTGGCGATAAATTGGTGGCAGCCGCGCGCCGCGAGCCCGCACTCGTGGTGGGCGACGGCGTACGCACTGTGCGAGAACTGGTGGCTATCGTCAATGCCGATCCTTTGCGCGGTGAGGGGCATTCCTATCCCCTCACACGGATTCGCATCGATGAGGTGGCCATGTCTTGCTTGCAAGAACAAAACCTGAACGACAGCAGCGTGCCGCCCAAAGGCATGCGCGTCATCATGCGCAACAACGCCAATTTGTCTACCGGCGGCTCCGCCACCGACGTCACCGATGACGTGCATCCAGAAGTCGCCGCCAGTGCAGTCTTGGCCGCTCAAATGGTCGGCTTGGATATTTGTGGCGTCGATATTGTTTGTGAAACTATTTTGCGGCCCTTAGAGGAACAAAACGGCGGCATCAATGAAGTCAATGCTGCACAGGGTTTACGCATGCATCTCAGCCCCTCGTTTGGCAAAGGACGCGA
>JABMMR010000352.1 GCA_013205525.1 Burkholderiales bacterium
GGTGAAACGGGAAGCCCGCGTCAAGCGGGCTTTTTTTGTGCGTTTGAAACCTTTTGGATGCGTTCAACGAATTGCATGGGGAGTGACGCACGGTGCGTCACACCAACCCTTCAAGGAGACCCACCATGCAAAACGTTTCAAGCCCCCGCACTTTCTCTGTCAGCGCTGTCGCTTCGCAAGCGGCCTAGTTGCAAGGCTTTGCCATCAACTTCATCAGCGGCACCTACCAATGGGGCTGGCCGCGCTTGGCCAATGGTGTGATTGAGTTGTTCGAGTCCGAATACAACTTGCCCCTGCTGCCCCTCGCGCTAAGGGGCCATGTTAGCCGCTTTTGGCGAGCATGTGTTTCCGGTGCTCATCTTGCTGGGCGGCCCTGGCTGGCAAACCCGCATGGCCAAGCGACTGGAGCGTATGCCTTTGCCCGCTGGCGCAAGTGAATCCGGCTGATTGACCTTCCCCCATGCACCTAACCCGTCCCACCCTTAACGAAGCCGTCACCGCAGGCGTGCTGGACGCCTAGCAGGCGGCGGCTTTGTGGGACTTTCCGCTGCAAAGGGGCAGGTGTCGCCCACCTTCAAACCGGCTTGCTTCAAAACCGCATTGGCCGTATGCCTAGATTTGATTTTGCTGTCCACTGGAAACCTAAGGTTGGTAATGGGTGAATACCAAATATCATGATCCCCTTTTCCATGCCTTTCAAAGCGACAGCCACTGGCCGTTAAAAGCCGAATAAGCTCGGGGGTAAAGCCAGTTCCCATCAGCTTATAGAGGCAGCAGGGGTCACTGAAAACTTGCGGGCTAAGACTTCGTAAGAGATTTCGTTTTTATCTGGATACCCGTTTGCAGCCAGCAACTCGGGAACCATGATTTCCAATTTAGAAAAAAGTAATTCCATCGTTTCGGCTTCAGTCACCAGACCCGGCACATCGTCAGAGGTGGCGACCCAAACGCGGGCTTCGTCATCCCATTCCGCCCGAACAAAGTAAATTTTTTGCATCTGGTAATTTCCTTGAAATAGGGGAGGTAATTCGCCGAGGAATCGTGACAACAAATGATCTTATGACCGTCAAAGATATTTGACCATGGTTTGCGGGGCTTCACTTCTTCCGCAACAAGCCTTGGCATAACCAGCTTTGCAGCCAAACACCCGTCTGGCCTAGAGGTTAGGCGCCAGCAAACGCAGCAAGGCTTTGTCGTCCACGCCTTGACGCTGGGCCAGGTCTTGCACTTGGTCATCACCAATGCGGCCCACATTGAAATAAGTGGCTTCGGGGTGGGCGATGTAAAAACCGCTGACACTGGCCGCAGGTGTCATGGCCATGCTCTCGGTGAGGGTCATGCCAATGTCTTGGCATTGCAGCAAATCGAACATCTGCTTTTTCACGCTGTGGTCAGGGCAAGCGGGGTAGCCAGGGGCTGGGCGAATGCCTTGGTATTTTTCTTTGATCAGCTCTTCTTTGCTTAACTGCTCTGCGGCGGCATAGCCCCACAGGTCGCGGCGCACCCGCGCGTGCATGCACTCGGCAAAGGCTTCAGCCAAGCGGTCGGCCAAGGCCTTGAGCATGATGGCGCTGTAGTCGTCGTGGTCGTCCATGAAATATTTTTCTTTGGTGTCCACACCCACGCCAGCGGTGACGGCAAACAAACCCACATGGTCATGTAGTCCGCTTGCCTTTCCTTGGGCATCGTTCAAAGGCGCGACAAAGTCGGACAAGCAGCGATTGGGGTTAGCCACGCCATCGCGCAGCGGTTTTTCGGTTTGTTGACGCAGGCCGTACCAAGTCAGGGCGCGTTGGCAGCGGGTTTCGTCCGTCCACAGCACGATGTCGTCGCCCACGCTGTTGGCGGGATACAGGCCCAACACCGCATGCGCTTGCAACCAGCGGCCTTCAATCAATCGCTTGAGCATGCGTTTGCCATCACTGAACACACGCTGCGCCTCTGTGCCCACTACCTCGTCTTTCAGAATCGCGGGGAAGGGACCGGCCAAATCCCAGGTTTGGAAGAATGGGCCCCAATCGATGAAGGGCTCTAGCTCAGCTAAGTCAAAGTTTTTGAACACCCGCTTGCCAATGAACTTCGGGTGGGTAGGCTGAAACGCCGACCAATCGGTGTGTGCGGCGTTGGCGCGGGCCTTGGCCAAGGGCAGCAAAGGCGTTTGCTTTTTGTTGGCGTGCAGCTCACGCACTTTGGCGTAGTCGGTGTTCAGGTCTTCAATGTATTGCGCGGCTTGGTCGCTGAGCAAACCTTGGGCCACGCCCACGCTGCGCGAAGCGTCGGGCACATAGACCACCGGCCCTTCGTAATGCGGTGCAATCTTCACGGCGGTATGCACACGGCTGCAAGTGGCGCCACCTATCAGCAAGGGGATTTTGCGCATGCGGAAGTAGTCGTCCTTTTGCATCTCGGCGGCGACATACTGCATTTCTTCCAAGCTGGGCGTGATGAGGCCCGACAAGCCGATGATGTCCGCGCCCTCGACCTTGGCGCGCGCCAAAATTTCGTGGCAAGGCACCATCACGCCCATATTGACCACATCAAAGTTATTGCACTGAAGGACGACCGTGACGATGTTTTTGCCAATGTCGTGCACATCGCCTTTGACAGTAGCTATAACGATCTTGCCCTTGGTTTTCACATCCTCGCCAGCCGCTTCTTGCAGGCGTTTTTCTTCTTCGATGTAGGGGATGAGGTGGGCCACAGCCTGCTTCATCACCCGCGCGCTTTTCACCAC
>JABMMR010000353.1 GCA_013205525.1 Burkholderiales bacterium
AGCCTTGACCCACCTGCCATGTCAGCATTTGCGCCCGTGAGGGTGTGGCTTGGGCGTCCCAGTCGCTGAGAACCCAGCGTTGATGCCCATCAGACAAAGCGTGCATCGCTGGTTGGTGGGTGTGGCCATGAATCAGCAGCAAGGCTTGGTGTTGCTTCAAGCACGCCAGTGCAGCGTCGTTGTCAACATCCACCCAAGTGGTTTGGGTTTGTTTCAAGGCTTCACTTTGTGCCCGCAAATCCCGCGCCATCTTTAAGCGCTGATGCAAGGGCTGCGCCAAAAAATTTGTTTGCCACTTGACGGATCTGACTTGTCGGCGAAAGTCTTGGTAAGCCGTATCGGCCAAGCACAAGGCGTCACCATGGCTTAAGAGCCATCTGTCTTGCGGGGTGTCTACAACGCAAGGGTCTTGCAAGGTTTGCATGCCGCTGTGAAGTGCGGCCTTTTCGCCCCACAAAAAGTCGCGGTTACCGACCATCCAATACACCGGCAACCTGTCGGCCACTTGGCGCAAAACCGCGCAGCATTGGCGCTCAAAACTTCCCTCGGGCGCATCCAAAATATCGTCGCCAACCCAGACCTCAAACAGGTCTCCCAAGATAAACAAGGCGTCGGTTTGTAGGTTTTGCAAGGCCTTGCACCAAGCCTTGAAAGTAGCATCTTGGCTGGCTTGCAAATGCACATCGGAAATAAAGCTTAAGTGTTGCCAAGCTCGGGCATCTAGGCTCATGCCAAGAGAACAACTTTGTCGAGAATCACATCTTCTTTGGGTACATCGTCGTGAAAACCGCTACGCCCAGTTTTGACTTTGCAAATCGCGTCCACCACCTCGGTGCCTGCAACGACTTTGCCAAACACCGCATAGCCCCAACCGCTGGCTGTAGGCGATGAGTGGTTAAGAAAGTCGTTGTCTTTCACATTGATGAAGAACTGCGAGGTGGCTGAATGCGGGTCGTTGGTGCGAGCCATGGCCACGGTATACAGGTCATTGGTCAAGCCATTGTTGGCTTCGTTTTCCAATTTGTCTTTGGTTTTTTTCTCTTTCATACCCACAGACATGCCGCCGCCTTGCACCATGAAGTTGGCAATGACACGGTGGAAAATGGTTTGGTCGTAGTGGCCGTCTTCCACATAGGCCAAAAAATTGGCAACAGTTTTGGGCGCTTTCTCTGCATCGAGTTCCAGCGTGATCACGCCGTGGTCTTGGATATGCAATTCAACTTGGGGGTTTGACATGGACTTATTTCACTAAAACGGCAGACTGTACGACCACCTGGGTTTGCGGAACATCGCTGGGGAAGGGGCCGCCAGCGCCTGTGGGCGTTTGTTTAATTTTGTTGACCACTTCCATACCGCTGATCACCTTGCCAAAAGCCACATAGCCCCAGCCCTGAGCAGAGGGGGAGGAATGGTTGAGGAAGTCGTTGTCTTTCACATTAATAAAAAACTGCGAACTGGCCGAGTGCGGGTTGTTGGTGCGGGCCATGGCAATCGTGCCCACCGTGTTGGTGGGCCCGCCCTTGGCTTTGACTTCAGCGCCTTCGTGTTTGATGGATGGGCGAGTGGTTTTTTCCATGTAGCGGGCGTCATAGCCACCGCCTTGGATCATGAAGTTGTTGATGACTCGGTGAAAAACCGTGCCGTTGTAATGGCCGTCACGCACATAGCCCAAAAAATTCTCTACCGTGTTGGGTGCTTTGTCGGGGTACAACTCGATGACAAATTCACCCGCAGTGGTTGTGAATTTAACTTGAGGCGAGGCGGTTTGTGCTTGAGCAAAACCAACGACAGACAGGGCCAAGGCAAAGCCAAGGAAATAGCGGCGAATATTCATTTGGAAGGATTGAGAGTGAGTTGAAGAATGGGGTTGAGCGCCAGCTTTTTTTGCTGAGCAGATTTGGCGGCTGTGGGATCGAGCTCAGCAGCTTTGGCAAATGACTGTTGCGCAAGATGCAGCAAGATGTCGCCCATGTTTTCATGGGTGATGGCGTAGTTGGGGTTGTTGCGCAGGGCTTGTTCAAAGGCCAACTTGGCTTGTCGCCAGTTGCCGCGAGCCGCGTGCATCACCCCTAAGTTGTTTTGCACTTCGGGAAATTCGGGGTAATCTAGTGCCAGTTCTTCGTAAACCACAAAAGCTTCCTCAGCTTGTTGGAGTTCATCAAGTAAGCGAGCCCGCCAAAACCGCATCTGTGGGTCTCGAGGTCGGTCCAGCAAATAGGCATCGACTTGTTCCAAGGCTTGCGGCCATTTGCGCTGTCCCATGGCTTTTTGCACTTCGGCATGAGGCGTTCCCTTGAGTTGCAAAGTACTGGAAGTTTGCGCATGCACACCCCATGCTGCACAAAGCAGAAGGCAAACCAAGCCCATGCGCCAGGCCAAGGGTAAACATACAAAGGACAGCAGGTAGGTGCGGGGCATGACATTCAATCAAGCATTGCGAAAAAAAAGCTTACAGAGGACAGGATCGATATACTGCGGCCATTGTAGTAGAGAGTTTTTTTACATTCCCTTGCCAGTCTTGCCTTTTCGCAAGCGCCTTTTCCCTCACCATGACCATCCGCATTTACAGCACTCTGACCCGTGCTCTGGAAAACTTGACACCTCTGATAACGGGTCAGGTACGCATGTATGTGTGTGGCATGACGGTGTATGACTTGTGTCACCTCGGACATGCTCGCTCCATGGTGGCTTTCGATGTGGTTCAGCGCTGGTTGCGGCACAGCGGTTATCAGGTCACCTATGTTCGCAATGTCACAGATATTGACGACAAAATTATTCGCCGCGCTACCGAAAACGGCGAAAGCATCCGTTCATTAACCGACCGCATGATGGAGGCTTTGCACCAAGACGCCGACGCCTTGGGCATTGAGCGGCCCAGCTTGGAGCCGCGTGCCACCGACTTTGTGCCGTCTATGCTCAAGCTCATTGGGCAACTCGAGGACAAGGGCTTGGCCTACCGCGTCCCCAGTGGCGACGTGAATTTTGCGGTTCGTAAATTTGCAGGCTATGGCAAGCTGTCGGCTAAGTCGCTAGACGAGTTGCATGCTGGCGAGCGCGTGGCGGTGCTCGATGGCAAAGAAGACCCGTTGGACTTTGTGCTGTGGAAATCTGCCAAGCCCGAAGAACCGCAAGAGGTCAAGTGGAACAGCCCGTTTGGTGCGGGCCGTCCAGGCTGGCATATTGAATGTTCAGCCATGGCTTGCGACTTGCTGGGCCAAAGTTTTGATATTCATGGCGGTGGCGCAGATTTACAGTTTCCCCACCATGAAAACGAAATTGCCCAAACCGAAGGCGTTCACGGCAAACCCATGGCCAGCATTTGGATGCACAACGGCTTTATCAATGTAGACAATGTGAAGATGTCTAAAAGCTTGGATAACTTTTTCACCATCCGCGAAGTGCTCAAACTTTTCGCCCCCGAGGTGGTTCGCTTCTTTGTTGTCAGAAGCCATTACCGCAGCGCTTTGAATTTCAGCGATGTTCATCTCGATGATGCGCGGGCGTCGTTGAAGCGTTTGTATACCGCTTTGCAGCTTGTCCCGCCTGCGCCAGTTGCCATCGACTGGCAAGACGCTTACGCTTTGCGTTTCAAGGCTGCCATGGATGAAGACTTTGGCACGCCCGAAGCCGTGGCGGTGCTGTTCGAACTGGCGGCCGAAGTCAACCGCTCGCAGTCGGCTCTTTTATCAGGCTTGCTCAAAGCCTTGGGCGCCATCTTGGGTTTGCTGCAAAGCCATCCGCAAGATTTTTTGCAAGCCGGCAGCGAAGTTGATGAGGCGCATATTCAAAGCATGATTGACGCACGGGCACAAGCCAAGGCCAGCAAAGATTTCGCTGAGGCTGACCGCATTCGCAAAGCCTTGGGCGATATCGGTGTGGTGCTGAAAGACTCGGCACAAGGCACACAGTGGGAGCGTGCCTGATGCTGACTAAATTACCTGTCATGCGGGCTGTCCCCCCTTACTGGGAGGAAGCTTGCAAGCATTTGGCCAAGAAAGACCGCGTCATGCGCCGCCTCATTCCGCAGTTTGGCGATGCCTGCCTAGAGTCACGCGGTGACGCTTTTGTCACGCTGGCCAGAAGCATTGTGGGCCAACAAATTTCTGTCAAGGCTGCGCAATCGGTGTGGGACAGGTTTGCCGCATTGTCCAAAAAAATCACCCCAGCTTATGTGCTCAAACTCAAAGTAGACGATATGCGCGCGGCGGGTTTGTCAGCCCGCAAGGTTGAATATTTGGTTGACTTGGCGTTGCATTTTTCCAATGGCACTGTTCATGCAGGCCATTGGTCAGACATGGATGACGACGCCATCATTGCCGAGTTGGTGACCATTCGTGGCATAGGGCGCTGGACGGCAGAGATGTTTTTAATGTTTTACCTGATGCGCCCCAATGTCTTGCCTCTGGATGATGTGGGTCTGATCAACGGTATCAGTCACAACTATTTCTCTGGCGAATCCGTCAGCCGCAGCGACGCCCGTGAAGTGGCCGCGGCTTGGGCGCCGTACTGCAGCGTTGCAACTTGGTATATTTGGCGGTCGCTTGACCCGCAACCGGTGGCCTACTAGGCTTATTCGCAAAGCAGTCACTGCGCAAGGAGAGACGATTGGCGAAAAAAACATTTCTCGATTTCGAGCAACCCATTGCCGAACTCGAAGGCAAGATAGAAGAACTCAGGTATGTGCAAACCGAATCTGCTGTCGACATTTCAGATGAGATAGAGCAACTCGCCAAAAAAAGTCAGCAACTCACCAAAGACATTTACAGCGACCTCACGCCTTGGCAAGTCACCAAGATTGCGCGCCACCCAGAGCGCCCGTACACGCTGGACTACATCTTCGAAATCTTCACCGACTTTGTCGAGATGCATGGCGACAGGCATTTCTCCGATGACCTGAGCATCGTGGGAGGTTTGGCCCGTTTCAATGGCAATGCTTGCATGGTGCTGGGCCAGCAAAAAGGGCGCGACACCAAAGAGCGCACAGCGCGCAACTTTGGCATGACCCGACCCGAGGGCTACCGCAAAGCCTTGCGGTTGATGAAGACAGCTGAAAAATTCAAGCTGCCGGTGTTTACCTTTGTTGACACGCCCGGCGCTTTCCCGGGCATTGACGCCGAAGAGCGCAGCCAGTCTGAGGCGATTGGGCGCAATATTTTTGAGATGGCGCAACTTCAGGTGCCCATCATCACCAGCATCATTGGCGAGGGCGGCTCTGGCGGCGCTTTGGCCATCAGTGTGGCCGATCAACTGTTGATGTTGC
>JABMMR010000354.1 GCA_013205525.1 Burkholderiales bacterium
ATCTGATATCTTTCAATCTGGCTGAGGTGTTTGTAATTCATCGGGCAACTTAGACTTGCAGGTCAGGAAGCCTTGAATGCTAAACATCCTCAGCCTCCTTCCTACGGTTAATCAAAGTTGCACTTCGTACTTGAATCCGCCAGTCATTTTATTGACAACGCAAACAGAAGACGGAAACATTGTTATTACCATCAGTGACAACGGATGTGGCATCGATCCTGAAATAGAAAACTCCATTTTCGAGTTGTTGCGAACCAGCAAAGAGGACGGTATGGGAATTGGTTTGTGGCTCAGTAAAACTATCATTGAATCTCACAGCGGCACAATTGATTTCATCAGCAGCAGTGATATGGGAACCACGTTCAATGTCAGGCTCCCTGCAACAGACGATCAAATGTTTTTTTGAAATTCAAAAATACTCAGCACAACTCTCCCATCTATGCAGGCGTGCGAATCAAATAATCAAAAGCACTCAGCGCAGCTTTAGAGCCCTCGCCTGCTGCGATGACAATTTGCTTGAAGGGCACTGTGGTCACGTCGCCTGCCGCAAAAACGCCTGGCAAATTGGTATGCCCCTTGGCGTCAACCACAATTTCACCAAACTTGCTCAATTCAATCGTACCCTTTAAAAACTCGGTGTTTGGAATCAAACCAATTTGCACGAATACGCCTTCAAGTTCAACCAAATTTTCTTGGTTGGTAGAACGGTCTTTGTAACGCATGCCATTAACCTTTTGGCCGTCACCGGTGATTTCGGTGGTTTGTGCGTTCAGATGAATGCTCACGTTCGCTAAGCTTTCGAGCTTGCGAACCAAGACCGCATCGGCTTTGAGTGTGTCTGCAAATTCAATCAAAGAGACATGGGCCACGAGACCGGCCAAATCTATCGCAGCTTCTACGCCAGAGTTGCCCCCGCCAATCACAGCCACACGCTTGCCTTTAAACAAGGGGCCATCACAGTGCGGACAGTAAGCCACACCTTTGTTCTTGTAAGTTTGCTCTCCTGGCACATTCACGTTACGCCAGCGCGCACCGGTCGACAAAATAACACTGCGCGCTTTTAATACACCGCCATTGGCCATATGCACTTGCACCAAACCACCTTCTTGTGTAGCTGGGACAATTTTTTCAGCGCGCTGCAAATTCATGATGTCAACTTCATAGTGACGCACCTGCGCCTCTAAGGCGGCAGCAAACTTGGGGCCATCCGTGTCAAGCACCGAGATGTAGTTTTCAATCGCCATGGTGTCGTTGGTTTGACCACCAAAACGCTCGGCAGCAACGCCCACTCGAATGCCTTTGCGAGCGGCATACACAGCGGCCGCGGCTCCGGCGGGACCGCCACCGACAATCAACACATCAAAGGGGTCTTTTTCGTTCAGTTTGTCAGCGTCACGTTCAGCAGAATGGGTATCGAGCTTGCCAACAATTTCTTCCAAACTCATTCGACCTGAGCCAAAGACTTGGTCATTCATATAAACCATGGGCACAGCCATGACTTGACGCGCTTCTACTTCTGCTTGATGCAAACCCCCGTCAATCACTGTGGTTTGAATCCTGGGGTTGCAGATAGCCATCAAGGTCGCAGCTTGAACCACGTCCGGGCAGTTATGGCAAGACAAGGACATGTAAACCTCAAATTTCATGTCCTTGTCCAGCGCCTTGATTTGCTCGATCACTTGTGCCTCCACCTTGGGCGGGTGACCTCCCGTCCAAAGCAAAGCCAATACCAAGGAAGTGAACTCATGTCCCAAAGGAATGGCAGCAAAACGTACACCGCTGTCCTCTCCCTGTTTGACAATTTGAAACGATGGCATGCGCTTATCGTGTCCAGAATCATCAAAACTCACCTTGTCAGACAACCCAGCAATCTCCTCAAGCAGTTCTCGCATCTCTGCACTTTTCTCGCCGCCGTCGAGCGTTGCAACCAAACTGATGGGGTTGCGCAAGTTTTGTAAATAAGCTTGCAACTGGGTTTTCATCTGTGTATCAAGCATTTTTTTCTCTCTGTCTGTCTTAGATCTTGCCAACCAAGTCAAGTGAAGGTGTCAAAGTTTTTGCGCCCTCATTCCACTTAGCAGGGCAAACTTGACCAGGGTTGGCCGCGGTGTACTGAGCTGCTTTGAGTTTGCGCAGTGTTTCCTTGACATCGCGAGCGATTTCGTTGGAGTGCACTTCAGCGGTTTTAATGTGGCCCTGGGGGTTGATGACGAAAGTGCCACGCAAGGCCATGCCGTCTTCTTCAATGTGCACACCAAATGCGCGGGTCAATTGATGTGTTGGGTCACCGATCAAGGGGAACTTAGCCTTGCCAACAGCGGGGGATGTTTCGTGCCATACCTTGTGGGCGAAGTGGGAATCGGTGGTAACGATGTAAACCTCAGCACCAGCTTTTTGAAATTCAGCATAGTTGTCCGCTGCATCTTCGACTTCTGTGGGGCAGTTGAAAGTGAAAGCAGCTGGCATGAAAATCAGGATCGACCACTTGGCTTTAAGAGATTCGTTGGTGACTTCAATGAATTTGCCGTTGTGAAACGCTTGTACTTTGAAGGGTTGAACTGGGGTGTTGATCAGAGACATGGTGATTCCTTTGTTTAATTGATAAAAACTATCGAATGAGAAAATCTCATTGATGCGAATCATAGTCGCTACTAGGGATTACCCTGATTGTTTGTGTCAATGGCAGACATTGACTCAAGCTAAAGGAATGTTTGAATACCTATTGATTGATCGTAAACCTAGTATCTCTTTATTAATTTTATTTCTAAAGTGCACAAATATAGTTGGGATGGCTCAACTGACTAACCAGCAACTGTAACTACGTGTTGCTGGCAGAAATCATCTCTCAAGTTTGCGGCACAAGCTTTGCTGAGTGCCTGCGTGAAAGAATACAGAAGGGCCTAAGGGCATTTGTAGCTCCCTCAATGATGTTGCACCTCTTCTTCTAGGTCAATCTTTGAAAATGGGGAACGCTAAGGCATAGGCTGGGCACAGAAGTTCAGTATTGGATAAAAGAACTTTTCGAGTAACCAAACTAAAAAGGCAAGTGGCATTTCCCTTCTTCAGTAAACATTCAATAAAAGTGGCAGAATCCGCCCGCGTGTAGCACCTTGCGGACTTTCACTGAGTTCCCGATGGCTATGAATCCCAAACCCACAGCCAATGCCGCCTCAGTGCAGCCTTTTGTAAAAATGATCACATTAGTAATTGCTTCTTACGGCTACGGTCACTTAGCAGCTCACTGCATCGAGTCGACTCTCTCGCAAACAGTTTTGCCCTCGCGCATCTTGTTTGTTGATGATGGCGCGCATGATTGTTTACATCTAGAAAATTTATACCCTGAAATAGAGTTCATTCACAGGCCTAAAAATCTGGGCACTGTGGCCAATTTTCAAGACATACTTTTAAGAGTCGAAACAGAATATGTGATGTTTCTTGGTGCGGACAATTGGATCAGATCAGACACCATAGAACTGTTATCTAAAGAAAAGGCCGACATCGTTACCTACGACATCGTGGTCACTGGAGAGTTGAAGGATGAAATACTGGAACGCGTTCCTGGTGAATCAACCAAACTCAATGGAGACCACTACTGGCATCGCAAAGACAAACACCATGGATCCATGATGTACAGAACCAAATTAGGTCAACGTGTCAGATACGAAAACAGATTTTCCAATAGCAGCGCACACCCCCAAGAGGATTGGCGTCTTTGGGACTTGATGTTGGCTTCAGGCGCATCGGTCAGCAGCATTCCCCAAGGACTTCTTTTCTACAGAAGACACAGAGAAAATTTTCTAAAATACCAATCTGAAAATTCGCTTAACAGCGCGGTCACTGCCTAAGTGTTTGACAGGCATTGGATTGATTAAAAGTTGAAAATGAATCAAGCCGCTCTGAACGTGCTCGGAAAACCACTTACACCCTGCTCATACGATCCATTGACAGGGTATTTTCGAGACGGGTGCTGCAACACAGATGAACAAGACCAAGGTAGCCATGTCATTTGCGCAAAAATGACGCAGGCATTTTTAGACTTCTCACTTGCACAGGGAAATGACCTGATGACTCCCCGACCAGCGTACCGGTTTAAGGGACTTAAAGCTGGCGACCGCTGGTGCTTGTGCGCACTGAGATGGAAACAAGCTTTTGATGCAGGCGTAGCCCCTGAAACTGTGCTTGAGAGCACCCATATCCGAGCGCTCGATTACGTGACCCTCGAGCAGCTGAGCCCAGTTTCAAGAACTTAAAGACATCGAATGAGCACTAATGTCAAGCCTGCGACATCTTTTAAAGGCAATAAACAAAGCCTAGCTAGCAAGCCTTGTCGGGCCTGTGGGCGCGACATGACGTGGCGCAAAGCTTGGGCAAAAAACTGGGAACAAGTGCTTTATTGCTCGGATGCGTGTAGAAAAAATAAAACACCTATCAAGAGCACATGAGTTATTCCTTGGTTTGGTTCAA
>JABMMR010000355.1 GCA_013205525.1 Burkholderiales bacterium
ACCCAGCTCTTGCGGGCCGCCATGAAGGATGTCCTTGGCGAAAATGGGCAAGAGCGCTGTGGCTCCGCCCAACAAAACCGCAAACAAGTCCAGAGAGATTGCCCCCAGCAACACCTTGCGATTAAACACAAATCGCAATCCGGCAAACAGTGAGTGCCAAGATGCCGCCAATTGAGAAGGCATATGACGGTATTTCACCGATAAAGTTAAGGCAAAGGCAGCCACAAATAAAACAACGCAACAGGCGTAAACCGCGGATGCGCCCTGGGTGTAGATAGCGCCCCCTATGGCGGGGCCGCCAATGATGGCAATTTCAACGCCGGTTGAACTCAGAGCCGTGGCGCGTTGCAGCAACTCTTTGGGAACCAGCAAAGGGGTGATGGCTTGCTGCGAGGGCATTTGAAACGAGCGGTTGATGCCAAGCACAATGGCAACAGCAAATATCAAGCCTCGACTTTCCACATGGTTGAGCATGGCCCACAGCAACACCACGGCTATCGACGCTTGCAGCAGCATGCACATGGCAAAGATGCGTCCTCGGTGCAGGCGGTCTATCAGTTGCCCCGCTGGCAAGGCCATCAGCAAGGCAGGGATGAATTGGCACAACCCCACCAAACCCAAATCCCAAGCACTGCCGGTGATGTCGTACATATGCCAAGCAATGCCCAGCATCAACATTTGGTTGGCAGAAATCCCCATCACGCGGGCCAGCCAAAACCGCATAAAAGCCGATTGCTTAAACAAGGACTCGTAGTGAGAGAAAAACATCAAACTTCTTTTATCAGGTGGTGGCAAGAGTGATGCAGCGCATCAAATCTTTCACAGCAAGGCCGGGGTCCTCTGCGCCCGTGATGGCTCTGACCACCGCAGCCGAACCAACACCTGTTTGCATCACTGCTGCCAAGCAGGGCAAATCGATACCGCCAATCGCCACCTGTGGTGTGTTGTGAGCCAGTTGGACATACTTGGCTAAACGACCCAAGCCTTGCGGCGAGGTTTGCATTTTTTTCAAGGTGGTGGGGAAAACCGCACCCAAAGCCACATAGCTGGGACGCCAAGCCAGTGCGGCCAGCATTTCGCTGTAACCGTGTGAACTCAAACCCAAACGCAAGCCCGAGGCGCGCAATGTGTGCAGAGGTGTTTCTTGCATATCTTCTTGTCCCAGATGCACACCATATGCGCCCGCATCCACGGCCTGTTGCCAGTGATCATTGATGAAGAGCAAGCTTTGCGTGCCGGCCACGGCTTTGACTGACAAGGCAATTTGCTGGGCGATGGCCTCTCGGTCGTTGGACTTGAATCGGAGTTGAACAGTGGGGACACCCAGTTGCGCGACTTTGTCTACCCATTGGGCATCGGGGACTACCGCATACAAGCCTAAGTTGTGGGGGCAAGCAGCAAAACTCTCTGTCTCTGCTGGTGAAGCTATGCCAAAGTCAATCGCGTTGACCGGCCAAAGCGCGGCGTCAAAACTTTGGCTAAAACTTTGGCTTCTTTGGCTTTGCGCGTCCCAAGCTTGGGCGATGCAGGCAGCGTCTTTGGGGATGAAGCCCAAGCTGCGAGCAGCCAACCAAGCGGATTGATAGACCGGTGTTTGGTTGGCAGGCAGAACAGACAAAAAATTTTCGCAGGGCAGAGCCAGGGGAATTTGCAACTGCGCATGCAACTCGGTGATGGCTTTTGCTTGATGGAGTATGTCGTTCATTCGTGATGCCAAAAAGGTGTGCCCAAAGTGGGGGTACTGGGTTGTGCAGATTCTTGGGGCCGCATGGCACCCGACAAAAACGCGCTTCTTCCTGCGGCGACAGCCTTGGCAAAAGCGTCTGCCATGCCAATGGGGTGGTTGGCCAGTGCCACAGCGGTGTTGAGCAAGACGGCGTCATAGCCCCATTCCATCACTGTGCAGGCGTGAGAGGGCAAGCCTAAACCGGCGTCCACTATCAGAGGAACTGTGAGTCGCTCGCGCAGTGCGCGCATGGCGTAGGCATTCAAGGGGCCTTTGCCGGTTCCAATGGGTGCCGCCCATGGCATCACCGCTTGACAACCCACATCGACCAAACGCTGACAAAGCACCAAGTCTTCGGTGCAATAGGGCAAGACCTTAAAGCCTTGTTTGATGAGTTTGTCTGCCGCTAAGGGCAGATTCAAGGTGTCGGGTTGCAAAGAATAGTCGTCGCCAATCAACTCCAATTTCAGCCAATCTGTTTCAAACACTTCGCGTGCCATTTGCGCTGTGGTGTAGACCTCATCGATGGTGTGACAGCCCGCGGTATTGGGCAGCACAGGTATTTTCATGTTCTGCAACAGTTGCCAAAACACGGGTGAGGCTTGTGCATGCGCTGTTTCGCGGCGCAAGGAGGCGGTCAGCATGGCCGGTTGTGCCGCTTCAACCGCCTTGGCCAAAATATCCGGCGACGGGTAGCGCGAAGTCCCCAGCATCAATCTGCTGTGGAAGGTTTCACCATACAGCGTCCATGCGTCAGTTGATGAGGTCATGGCTTATCCTCCAGTGATAGGAACAATGAGTTCAATCTTGTCTAGGTCTTTCAACAAGGTCTGGGCATATAAAGTTTTGGCTACAAATTCTTTGTTTAATGCGGCGGCAAAAGGTGCTGCCGTGTTGACCAAAGTGATGGCGTCTTGCAGCGTGGCCCCAAGCGGCATCTCATGGCTTTGTTGGTTAATCCAAATCAACATCAATTGTCTTCCACGACGCGAATACCCAGCGATTGCGCTGTTTGCTTGTTCCCTGACATCAACGCCAAGCTGGCGTCCAGCATGGCGGGCGCAATCAAAAAACCATGGCGGTAAAGCCCATTGATTTGCATAGACCTATGACCATGCAGCCGAATGGCAGGCAGGTTGTCCGGCAATGTAGGGCGAATCTGCGCATTGATTTCCAAAATGCGCGCCTCACCAAAACCTTTGTGAATACTGTAGGCCGCACTCAGGAGTTCAAGGCTTGAGCGCACGCTGGCGGGCGAGGTGTCATCGCTTTCAATTTCTGTCGCACCTATGACGAAAACACCGTCTGGTTTGGGTGCTATGTAAAGCGGATAACGCGGATGAATCAGCCGCACCGGGCGGCCGAGTTTGACTTCTGGTGCGTGCACACGCAATACCTCGCCTCTGACACCGCGCAAAGCTGGCCAATCCCCGCGTGCCCCAGTGCCTCTGCAGTCGATCACCCAGTCGGCATGGGTGAATTGCGCGGGGGACACCGCACTTTCAAAATGCATCTGAACCAAACTGTTTTGCAACTGATGCATCAAAGCATCAAGCAACTGGCGGTTGTCGAGTTGACCCTCACCTGGCAGAAACATAGCTTGATGAAATGTGCCCGCCAGCATGGGTTCCAGCTGCTGCAAGGCGGATGAATCCACTTCCACGTAGGAAGCTAATTCGGGTAAATGCTTATGCGTCTGTGCCAATTTGTCGCTGAAGTGCTTGGCCAACGAAGCGTCTTGCCTGTGCCAAACCACCAAGGTGCCGGCTTGCTGAAAAAACACAGCTTGGTCGAGTTGTGCCAACAGCTCGGGCCAGCGCTTGAGGCC
>JABMMR010000040.1 GCA_013205525.1 Burkholderiales bacterium
ACTCATGCGTCACGTCAGCGGGTTTTGCGCTGAAAGTGGACATGTGTTTCCTAGAGTGGGTTGTGGGGCCCTTTTCCACGGTCGGTGTTCCTCTGCTGGGAATCTCTTAGGTGGGGATGAAAACTTCGCCGCGGGGCCTTTATCGCTGCGAAGCCAGATATTCTATGCCATTTCAGCCTTGCTTTTATGTATCAGCATGTCAGCCGGTTACCATAGCCCATGTTCAGTTACCGTCACGCCTTTCATGCTGGAAACCATGCCGATGTCTTAAAACACACGGTTTTAGTATCCGCAATGAACTATCTTGCACAAAAAGACGTGGGCTACACCGCAATTGATACCCACAGCGGGCCGGGTTTGTACAAGCTTGACAGCCCTGACGCCAAGCAAAGTGGAGAAGCACAAGAAGGTTTGCTGGCACTTTTGCGCAACAAATCCAAGTTAGCGGGCCCCATGGCACCCGCTTTGCTTGCCTATCGCGCCGTGCTTGACCATTTCAACCCCCAAGGGGGAATGGTGCATTACCCTGGCTCACCCTTTATTGCCCATCATCTGTTGCGTGAACAAGACAAACTGAAGTTGTTCGAGGTGCATCCCACCGATATTCGCACTTTGGTGGCGAATGTGGAAGCCTTGCAAGCGGGCCGGCAAACCATGGTCATGAATGAAGATGGTTTTTTAGGCCTGCCTAAATACCTGCCTCCCTCGACACGGCGAGGCTTGGTGTTCATTGACCCCAGTTATGAGATCAAACTGGATTACGAACGGGTGGTTGTAGCGGTTTCGACCGGCTTGCAGCGTTTTGCTACCGGCACTTTTGTGATTTGGTACCCCATCATTCCCCGCCCACAGGCACACAGCCTGCCTAGGCACCTCACTAATTTGGCGCGTCAATCGAATCGTCCTTGGCTGCATGCGACATTGCGAATTCGCTCCGGTGCGCAACGCCCCGAAGCTGTCACCGGCGACCCAGTCAAGCGTTTGGGTTTGGTCGAAAGCGGCGTGGTGGTTATCAATCCACCCTTTAGCTTGCAAGAAGATTTGCAAGCGGCAATGCCGCAAATGGTGCAGCTTATGGGCCAAGACAATCAAGCGGGTTTTACGCTCACTAACAGTTAGCCGACCGACTGGTTGGCTAATTGATATACTGATGTTAATGCCCTTCGTCAGGGGCAATGGAGCAGCCCATGTACACCCAGGCCTTGGATATTCATCCTCAACTTGCAACACCTCTTGTTGCGACTGAGGATGCGCATAAACAAACGCATTTTGAAGAGACGATCAACCACGAGGGCAAGATCGAGCCACGCGACTGGATGCCAGCGCATTACCGCAAGACCTTGGTGCGTCAAATCAGCCAACACGCGCACAGTGAAATTGTCGGCATGCTGCCCGAGGGCAACTGGATCAGCCGCGCACCCAGCTTGAAGCGAAAAGCTATTCTGATTGCCAAAGTACAAGACGAGGCTGGCCATGGCCTTTACCTGTATAGCGCGGCCGAAACCTTGGGAACCAGTCGCGACCAAATGCTGGAGGCCTTGCACACCGGACGCGCCAAGTACAGCTCCATCTTTAATTACCCCACCCTCACTTGGGCCGATGTCGGCGTGATTGGCTGGTTGGTCGATGGCGCCGCCATCATGAACCAAATCCCTTTGTGCCGTTGCTCTTATGGGCCTTACGCCCGGGCCATGGTTCGCATTTGCAAAGAAGAGTCTTTCCACCAACGCCAAGGTTTTGAGTCCCTGATGGTGATGATGCAAGGCACCCCAGAGCAACAAGCCATGGTGCAAGACGCGGTCAACCGCTGGTGGTGGAAATGTTTAGCCATGTTTGGCCCCCCTGACAGCGACAGCCCCAATTCAGAACAAAGCAAGCGCTGGGGCATCAAGCGCATCAGCAACGACGATTTGCGCCAAAGCTTCATCGACGCTACCGTGCCCCAAGCCAAGGTGTTGGGCGTAAGCTTGCCGGACCCTGATTTAAAGTGGAATGAAGAACGCCAACACCATGACTATGGCGCCATTGATTGGGACGAGTTTTGGGCCACGGTGAATGGCAAGGGTCCCTGCAACAAAGAGCGTTTGGCCACCCGAGTTAAGGCTTGGGAGGACGGCGCTTGGGTGCGCGAGGCCGCCTTGGTCCACGCCAACAAACAGAAAGCTCGGCAGTCCAAGGAAGCCGCATGAGTGCCAATGCCGCCACCGAGTGGCCATTGTGGGAAGTGTTTGTGCGCAGCAAACAAGGCTTGGAGCATCGCCATTGCGGCAGCTTGCATGCCAGCGATGCCTCGCATGCCATGCAAATGGCCCGTGATGTCTACACCCGTCGCCAAGAGGGCGTGAGCTTATGGGTGGTGGCGTCAGCGCAGATTCACGCAAGTGAGCCGCATGACAAAGCTTCATTGTTTGAGCCCGCCAGCGATAAGATTTTTCGTCATCCCAGTTTTTATGAGATTCCCGACGACGTCGGGCATATGTGATGCGTGCGCCACAACTGCCTTTGGTTCTGCATTTAGCGGACAACGCCTTGGTCTTAGGTCAACGCAATGCTGAATGGTGCGGCCATGCACCCGTGCTGGAAGAGGACATCGCTTTGGCTAACCACAGCTTGGACTTGATTGGACAAGCACGATTGCTTTACCAGCACGCCGCGAAACTGATGGGCGAAGGCTATACCGAGGACAGCTTGGCATATTTACGCGATGCCCCAGCATTTCGAAACTTCACGCTGCTGGAGTTGCCGCACCACGGGCCCCTCGCGGCAAATGGCGGAAGCGATAGAGATTTCGCCACAACAATGGTTCGCAATTTTTTATACAGCGCATGGGCGCTGGGCATGTGGACACGTTTGAGCCAAGGCAACGACCCCCAACTTGCGGCGATTGCCGCCAAAGCCATCAAAGAAACCCGCTACCACTGGCAGCATGCCCAAGACTGGGTGATTCGCTTAGGCGACGGCACCAGCGAGTCTCAGCATCGCGCGCAAGCGGCTGTGAATCACCTCATGCCTTACACGCAAGAATTTTGGGCACCCTTGGCGCACGAACAAGCAGCCCTGCACATTGGCGTGTCACTTCAAGAGCCACAGTTCCTTAGCGAATGGAACTTACTGATCGACGCTGTGCTTGAGCAAGCAAGCCTGACGCGTCCCACGGATGGCGGTTTTCTTTCGAGCGGAAACCACGGCATCCATTCCGAGCACATGACTTACTTACTGAGCGAAATGCAAAGCTTGGCGCGGGCCCATCCCCACGCGGTGTGGTGACATAAGCGATGGCCATCGATATGACTGCGCTGCACAGCGCGCTTGATCAACTCTGTGACCCAGAGATACCCGTGGTGAGTTTGCGCGAGATGGGCATTTTGCGAGACGTGAAAGTTTTATCCAACAGCGTTGAAGTGGTGATCACGCCTACCTACAGCGGTTGTCCTGCGATGGAACAAATTCACGACGATATTTTGCTCACCCTGAAGCGACTCGGCATATCTGGCCACGTCAGCACCCAACTTGCGCCCGCATGGACCACCGATTGGATGACAAGCAGCGCTCGTGAAAAACTAAAAGCCTATGGGATAGCCCCTCCCCAATGCCAAAGCCCGGACACAAGCCAAGTCATGCATTTCATTCGCCAAGTGCCAGTTGAAGTGATTGAGTGTCCGTGTTGCGGGTCGTCCAACACCACCATCACCTCGGCTTTTGGCTCCACCGCTTGCAAAGCACTGTGCAAATGTTTAAGTTGCCAAGAACCCTTCGATTACTTCAAGCCCTACTGAACACGCTATGAACACAGTCCCCCGTTTTCATTCGCTCAAGGTGTTGCGCCTGCGCAGCGAAGGCCTGAACGGACGGGCCATCACTTTGGCAGTCCCGCCATCCTTGCGGCAGACTTTCGACTTTCAAGCGGGGCAATACCTGGTGGTGAGAGCAGACATTGCAGGTGTCTCCACCCGACGCAGTTACTCGGTTTGCAGCACGCCCGCCCATCTTCGCGCAAACGGAGAAATAGAGATCGGCGTGCGTTCGGTGGCCGGCGGTGTTTTTTCTGTTTGGGCCAACACCCAATTGGAGGTTGGCGAAAGCTTGGAGGCCATGCCGCCAGAGGGACGTTTTGTGTCTTCTCACCCGCAAGTCCATCACACCGTGTGCTTTGCCGCAGGTTCGGGCATCACGCCTATTTTGTCCTTGATAGCCACTGGTTTAGCTTCAAATGACCAGAGTCGCTATACCTTGGTGTATGGCAACCAACGCATGCAAAGTGTGATGTTCAATGAAAGTCTGCAAGACTTGAAAGACTGCTACCCACAACGTTTGTCTTTGCTGCATGTGTTGTCTCGGCAAGAACAAGATATTCCCTTGCTGCAAGGCCGTATCGATGAAGACAAAGTGACTCATCTGACCAGCAGCTTATTGCCTGCGTCGCACATTGACGAGGTGTTTGTCTGTGGCCCCGCCGCCATGATGCAAGCAACTCTGCAAAGCTTGCAGCGTGCAGGTGTGTCAGGGGATCGCATTCACAGCGAGCACTTTGGGCAAGCCGGTGCCCCCAGCGTGTCTGCGCCCTTGGCTCAAACCCACCACACCAGCGATATTGACTTGCACATCATCTGCAACGGCAAGCGCCACAGCGTGCCGATGTCCACCGATGACAATCCTTTGTCTGCAGGGTTAGAGGCGGGTTTAGATTTGCCTTACGCATGTCGCAACGGGGTTTGCTGCACCTGCCGCGCCAAGGTCATGGAGGGGGAAGTGCATATGCAAAAAAACTTCACCCTGACAAGCGAAGAAATGGCGCAAGGCTTTGTGCTGTCTTGCCAAGCCAGAGCGCTGACACCGAAGTTGGTCCTCAGCTTTGATGAACGCTAAAGCCTAGACGGTCTGTGTCAAGTGATGGCAAATTTGCTTAGTTGCTGTGCTTTGGTTCATGGTGTAAAAGTGTAATCCTGGCACACCCGCCGTCAGCAATTGATCGCATAAATCGTTCACCACCTCTAAGCCAAACGCCTTGATCGACGCACTGTCGTCGCCATAAGACTGCAGTCGCAAGCGAATCCACCGTGGGATTTCTGCGCCACACGCATCAGAAAAGCGCATCAATTGCGTTGAACTGATGATGGGCATGATGCCAGGCACCACGGGTATGTCTGCGCCATGTTTGTAGGCTTCGTCAACAAAGCGAAAATACGCGTCGGTGTTGTAGAAGTACTGGGTGATGGCCGAACTTGCACCCGCCTTCACCTTGGCCACATAGGCCTGCACATCCGCCTCGGGCGACTTGGCCTGCGGATGCACTTCGGGATAGCAGCCCACCTCTATATGGAAATGGTCGCCGGTTTCTGCGCGAATGAACGCAACCAACTCACTGGCATAACGAAACTCGCCAAACGTGCCGTGACCACTGGGCAAGTCGCCGCGCAAAGCCACCATGCGGCTGATGCCTGCTGCTTTGAATTGTGCCAACTGCGCACGCACACTTTCGCGGGTGGCGCCTATGCAGGAGAAGTGAGGCGCTGCATCATGGCCTTCCGCCAAGATGGCTTGCACCTGCTGCAAAGTGCCGTCTTGGGTGGAGCCGCCCGCGCCATAGGTGACACTGAAAAACTGCGGCTTGAGTTCATACAGATCACGCCGTACTTGCTCCAGTTTGACCACACCCTCAGGTGTTTTAGGTGGGAAAAATTCAAAACTGATAGGTGTGCTTAGGGCTTTGCGCATGCAGGCCTCCTGAGAAGAATAAAAA
>JABMMR010000004.1 GCA_013205525.1 Burkholderiales bacterium
GACTCGCGTTACCGTGTCACTTTGGACAACGGCCACGAACTCGTGGCATATACCGCCGGCAAAATGCGTATGCATCACATACGTATTTTGGCGGGCGACAAGGTCACATTAGAACTCTCACCTTATGACATGACCAAGGGTCGCATCACCTTTCGACACATCGAAGGCAAAGGACCCAGCGGTCCTAGAAAACGTCGGTTTTGACTGCCAGCCCAACCGACACAAGCGGTTTGGGCTATTTGGTCAAGCGCGAAATGATCGCGGTCGCAGGTGGTGCAGATCTGCAGATTCGCTCTCTACTCGATAAACAACAGTGGCATGACCCGCAAGGTGTGGCTTTGGCCTTGGGTGTGTCACCCGCGACTTGGCCCTTGTTTGGCTTGGTCTGGCCTTCGGCCCAAAAAATGGCCGATCTGATGCAGACTTGGCCTTTGCAAAATTTACGCATTTTAGAAATTGGCTGCGGTTTGGCTTTGGCAAGTTTGGTCATTCACCGCCGCTTAGGCAATATCACTGCGTCAGACTGCCACCCATATACACAACGCTTTTTAAGCGCCAATTTACTTTTGAATGCCTTGCCGATGATGGCTTACCAAAGCGGGCACTGGGCGCGAGACAACCCTTTGTTGGGTGAGTTTGATTTGATCATTGGCAGCGATGTGCTTTACGAGCGCGACCATCCCGCGCAACTGGCCGACTTTATCCAAAGACATGCCGCCAAACATGCCCAAGTACTGATCATCGACCCCAATCGCGGGCAACGCAGTGCATTTAACAAATGCATGTCTGGCCACCAGTTTGAATTGACGCAGAGTGATATTTTGTTGCCCTTGCATGACCTCACGCCTTACCGGGGCAGCCTGCTCAATTACCAGCGGGATTAAGTCCGGATCAAGGTTTATTCGAGCTCGACGGCGGCATGCAAATTGCGTGATTGCCTTTGACGGGGACTGCTTGGCCAAAGATGAAGTCTGTTTTCAAAATATTGAACACGGCACAAGCTGTGCGACCCTTTGGGGTATCAAACACCATATTGCATTGTGGACGGCCCTCTGGGCCTTTGCTCCATTGTGCTTTGACGAAGCTGACCTTGTCGATGGGAACACCAAACTCTTTGGCCACACCTGCCAAGTCGTTGCGGCTATAGCCTCGAATCAGCTTGCAATTGTCTTGGGTCACATACAAAAGCTGAGGTTGCGGGTTGGCCGCCCAAGCCAAGTTGGGCAGAGCCAGCAAGCCACCCATCGCCAAGAACATAAATAAAAAACCAAAATGCATGGGTTACATTGTGGCGCATGAATGACGAGCATTTCATGCAATTGGCTCTGGATCAAGCCCAGTTGGCGCAAGTCCATGGCGAAGTTCCTGTAGGCGCGGTGTTGGTGCATGAGGGCAGGGTGGTGGCGCAAGCCCACAATGCGCCCATTGCCCTCATGGACCCCAGCGCACACGCGGAAATACAGGCACTGCGTTTGGCGGCCAAAGTCTTGGGTAACTACCGCTTAGATGACTGCACCCTGTATGTGAGCTTGGAGCCCTGCGCTATGTGCGTAGGCGCCATCTTGCATGCAAGGCTTAAGCGGGTGGTGTGGGCTGCAGCCGAGCCTAAAACTGGGGCAGCAGGTTCGGTTATCGATTTATTTGCCAACACACAGTTGAACCACCAAACCCAACACAGCGGCGGCGTATTGGCCAACCAAGCCAGCCAATTGATGCAAGATTTTTTCAAAAACCAAAGAGCCATGCACAAACACCATTCTCCCGCTCCCTTGCGCGAGGACGCTTTGCGAACTCCCGAGGCTTGCTTTGCAGACATCCCCGACTATCCTTGGCCACCTCATTACATAAACGACTTACCAAGCCTGGGCGGCTTGCGAATTCATTATTTGGATGAAGGTCCCAAGGACGCAGAAGTGACGTGGTTGTGTCTGCACGGCAACCCTGCTTGGAGCTACCTTTACCGAAAAATGATTCCTGTTTTTTTACAAGCGGGCCACCGTGTGGTGGCGCCCGATATGCTCGGCTTTGGCAAGAGCGACAAGCCCAAAAAAGACAGTACCCATTCGTTCACTTGGCATCGCCAAGTGTTGTTGGAATTTGTCGAGGCCTTGGATTTGCAAAATATCCATATGGTGGTGCAAGACTGGGGCGGTATTTTGGGTTTGACTTTACCGATGTCGGCCCGCCAGCGTTACAGAGGTTTGCTGGTGATGAACACCACCCTTGCAACCGCTGAAAAGCCTCTCAGCCCTGGGTTTTTGGCTTGGCGGCAAATGTGCGCAGACAAACCCAGCTTCGATGTGGGCCGTTTGTTCGGGCGGGGTAATCCGCAAATGAGCCAAGCCGAGCGCGCGGCCTACAACGCGCCGTTTCCCGATGCGGGTCATCGCGCTGCTTTGCGGGCTTTCCCGCCCATGGTGCCAGAGTTTGCGAACAGCGATGGCGCAGAAGTCTCACGCCAAGCCCAAGACTTTTGGCAGCATGAATGGCAAGGCAAAAGCTTCATGGCCATAGGGGCGCAAGACCCGGTGTTAGGTGTGGAAGTGATGCAGGCTTTGCGTGAACATATTCGCCATTGCCCCGAGGCTTTGGTTTTGCCCGAGGCTGGGCATTTTGTGCAAGAGCATGGCGAGCAGATTGCACAGGCGGCGCTTGCGGCCTTGCGTGCGCATACCCTCTAGACTATGAGGCTTTGTGGCGTTTACTTTTAAGCATTTAATCATCTATGCACATTTACATGATCTCTCCTTCTGGCGCAGTGCGCGACAAAGCCGCCTTGCGCCTGGGTGTGAAGCGCTTGAAGCTTCTTGGCCACGCTGTGGAGCTAGACCAAGATGCCCTGACAGCTGAGCAGCGGTTTGCCGGCGACGATGAGTCTCGCTTGGCTGCGGTCGCGCGGGCCGCGGCCAGTGGCGCTGACATCGTCATGCTCACACGTGGCGGCTATGGACTCACGCGCTTGCTTAAACGCTTGCCCTACAAAGCCATGGCTGCTTCCATCAAAAGCGGCACACAGTGGGTGGGGCACAGCGATTTCACCGCTTTGCAAATGGCCTTGCTGGCCAAGACCGGTGCTTGCACTTGGGCGGGGCCGCATGCCTGTGTCGACTTTGGCCGAGCCGAAATGGACGACATCACTTTGGCGTGTTTTGAAGACATGGCCCAAGGGCGAGGTGAGGGTGCGGGCTGGAAGTTGCCCGCAGCTGACTTGGCCCATCTGCCGAAAAAAGCTCTGCTGGCCGAAAACGCCATTTTGTGGGGTGGCAATTTGAGCGTGCTGTGCAGTTTGGTGGGAACGCCCTATTTGCCGCAAGTCAAAGGCGGCGTGTTGTTTTTGGAAGATGTGGCTGAACACCCTTACCGCGTCGAAAGAATGTTGACGCAACTCTTGAACGCAGGCGTGTTGGGCCAACAAAAAGCCATTGTGCTGGGCAGTTTCACCGACTACAAACTCACCCCTCACGACAAAGGCTTCAAGCTGCAAAGCGTGGTCGACTGGCTGCGCACGCAGGTGAAAACACCGGTGCTGACCGGGTTGCCCTTTGGCCATGTAGCCACCAAGCTGTGCCTGCCTGTGGGCAAGCCGGTCACTTTGCTGCGCGAAGGTCGCGAGGCTTTTTTATTGTGGGCTCACCCGTCTCACTAGCCTGCCTACAATCTATTTTTTATCGATTTCTTGGAGCTTTTATGACCGTTTACGACAGCCATTACATATCTGGCACTTGGCACAAAGCCCAAAACCCCGCTGTGCTGGAGGTTCACGACTCCACCACCGAAGAAGTCATGGCGACAGTCCCCCAAGGCACGGCAGAAGAAGCCGCACAAGCAGTATCAGCGGCGCGTGCGGCTTTTCCTGCTTGGTCGGCACTGAGCGTGGAAGAGCGCTGTGTCTATATAGACAAAATCGTTGCTGGCCTGAAAGCCCGAACCGACGAAATGGCTACCGCCATTGCCCGCGAGGTGGGCATGCCCATCAAGATGGCCAAGATGATTCAAGTCGGTGGCCCGATTTTCAACTGGGGCAATGCAGCCAAAGTGGCGCGTGCTTTTCATTGGGAGGAAAAGGTTGGTAATTCGCTGGTGGTCCGCGAGCCCATTGGCGTGGTGGGTTGCATAACCCCTTGGAATTTCCCTCTCAATCAAATCACCTTAAAAGTGGCACCGGCTTTGGCCGCAGGTTGTACGGTTGTGTTGAAGCCCAGCGAAATTGCCCCCGTCAACGCAATGATCTTGACCGAAATCATCCATGCCGCCGGTTTGCCCGCCGGAGTTTTCAATCTGGTCAACGGCTTGGGTCCGGTGGTGGGCGAGGTTTTGGCCACCCACCCCGAGGTGGACATGGTCAGTTTTACGGGTTCTACCCGCGCCGGCAAGCGGGTTGCCGAGTTGGCGGCGGCCTCGGTGAAGCGGGTGACGCTGGAGTTGGGTGGTAAATCTGCCAGCGTCATTTTGCCCGACGCCGATTTGGCCGCAGCCGTCAAAGGCACGATAGGCGCTTGCTTGCTCAACAGCGGTCAAACTTGCTCCGCGCACACCCGCATGCTCGTGCCGGCCAAGCGCTACAACGAGGTGAAAGCCTTGGCGCAAGCGGCTATCGCTAAATTCACCTTGGGCGCCAGCCTAGATGAAAACACGCGTTTAGGTCCCTTGGTCAGTGCGGCCCAGCGCGATAGAGTGCTTGCTTTTATACGTCAAGGCTTGGAAGAGGGCGCAGAACTCGTGGCGGGTGGGCCCGACAAACCCGATTTCGCGCAAGGCTATTTTGTGCAACCCACCGTGTTGCGGGTTCAAGCCAACGACACCTTGGCCCGCGAAGAAATCTTCGGACCCGTATTGGTCATCCTCACCTATGAAGATGAAGAGGAGGCGATTCGCATTGCCAACGACACCATTTACGGATTGGGTGGCGGGGTCTGGAGCGTAGACCTTGACCATGCGGTGGCAGTGGGCAGACAAATTCGCACCGGCCAAGTCGATATCAACGGCGCGCCGTTTAACGGCAATGCGCCCTTTGGCGGCTACAAGCAATCGGGCAATGGCCGCGAAAACGGCAAGTACGGTTTAGAAGAATTCTTGGAGTTCAAAGCTTTGCAACTTCCCGTGGCAGCCAAGGCATGAAAAAAACCATACTCTGGGGAGCAGGGAGCTTGCTGGCCTTGCTGCTGGTGGTCTTAGGCGCGGTAGGTGCTTATTTGATGCGCGCGCAACCACAACATGAGGGCAGTTTGCGACTGCTTGGCCTGAAGTCCACGGTCAAAGTTTCTAGGGATGGCGCTGATGTGGTGCATATCGTGGGCGAGTCGATGGCGGACACGGCTTTTGCACTGGGCTTCACCCATGCCCAAGAGCGGGGTTGGC